>JBGSTP010000204.1:0-17524 GCA_041736515.1 Pirellulaceae bacterium | reverse complement strand
AAGCCAGCCTACTAAATCTTCGCGCGATGGATAAACGGCTTGGCTGACGATCTCGCCGTCAATCACGACAACAGGCAGGCACTCGGTCCCAGCGGTGCTCAACAGATGGTGGATCGCTTTGTTTTCGATAAATGCTTGAGGCTGCTGCGCGAGGTTGTATCGCTCGACGATATGGCCCTGATTCTTGAGCCAGTCGAGGTCGGCTGCAAAATTTGGCAACACCGGATCGACTTCTGGACCACAAACGCCAGTGGAGCAGCACATGGGTTTGTCATACACTTGTACGTTTTTCATTGTTTTCTCCTTGGAGATCAATTGAGGATTCAAAACGGGAATCGTGTTCACGGTGTTGGCCGACGAATGCTTCAGCGCGTGGACGCGCACGCTGGCAGCATAGGCATTGGCGTCGAACGATTTCATCACCGATGCAAGCCCATCGTGCAAAGACTTTTCTTCGGAACCGCACGATCCGCCGCCACAGCATCCGCCATCGCTGGCTAATGCGTAGGCGTTTAGGTCTGCTCCCGTATCCATTACGACCACGGAAGCAAAGCCCGCTTGTTCCAATAGGCTGCGATACTCGTCAATGAGAATAGCACCCGAGATGCAACCGACATACGCTTCGACACTTTGCTTGACTTCGCTCGGCAGTTCTTGCTTGAGCGCAATGTCGCTCAGTGCCACGCGTCCGCCTGGTTTTAAGACTCGCAAAATCTCGCGAAACACAGCCAGCTTGTCGGGCACCAAATTGATCACGCAGTTGCTGATCACGCAATCGACAGAGTTGTCGGCCAGCGGCAACTTATCGATGGTTGATTGATGGAATTCGACGTTCGCCAGTCCTAATTTTTGCTGACCGGCGCGCGCTCGCTCAAGCATCTCTGTGGTCATGTCGATCCCGACGACACGGCCCGAGGAGCCCGCTTTGCGAGCCGCTAGAAACACATCCATACCGCCGCCGCACCCAAGGTCCACGACAACTTCGCCCTCGCGAATTCCGGCAAGTGCCAATGGGTTGCCACAGGACAAGCCCATGTTGGCTTCTGCTGGCAACTGATTGAGTTCGTCCTCAGAATATCCAAACGCCGACGCGATAGACCGCACTGCCGTCGACTCGTTGGATAGTGCCCCTTTGGCGACACCTGCGTATTGGTCTCGCACATCATCGATAATCATTCGCTCGCTCATATTTTGCTCCTTTGCACTCTATCGCCTATCGCCGAAGAACGATAGCCGAGGGGAAATTTTTTTGTAATTGACTAACCAACACGTTACAAGTCCGCGATCAACTTCTTCAATTTGGCCATCGCCTCTTTGTTGATGCAGTAGCAAACGCGAGGCCCATCGACCTCACCCTGCACCAAACCGGTTTCCTTTAGGATCTTCAGGTGCTGGGAAACGGTCGATTGTGCCAAAGGCATTTCCTCGACGATTTCGCCGCACATGCACGAGGTTCGGTTCAGTAACAATCGCACAATCCGTACTCGTGCTGGGTGAGCCAGAGCCCACGTCAATTTGGCCATGTCTTCAGCCCAAACGACATCCGGCAGCGACAATTTTTCACTAGAATTGCAGCATTTCTGGGCATCTTCTTTAGTCCGGACCATCAATCGATCGCCTTCGGGTTTGTTGCAATTCGCAGCCAAATAGTTAATCGTCGATATACGATACGCTTCTGCATGTTTTTAGTCAATGCTGACCTTCGAGAATGGTGAAGTTGAAAAGGTAGCGCTCGAAAAAAGCAAGTACTGCAGGAAAACCCTTATAAGTCCCGTGATTAGAGAACGAAGGCGGAACACACTCTCTTTCTTGCCTTCTTTTACTGAGCACCCTAAGGTCCACTTGGCAGGGATTTTCGGGCGTGCGGGACACCAAAAATAGCAAATTCCACGTTGCTAGAGTCCCAATCGCCAGTTAGGCTCTGATGCGGATCGTTCTCTTACGCGAATCCTCCGTACTTGGAGCATGCAACGCAGATTTCCAAGTCCTCAATAACTCCGCCTTATCCGCGAGCAGAGTAAATGAAGAGCATGCTTTACGTCTTTACCTGGACAGCCTTCCTGACAGGACAATTCATTTCGATCGGTTCGTGCCTGGCCCAACAAAACCGGCAAGGCGTAGGAGAGGAAGTGGATGCTCAGGCAGCAAAGGCCGCTGAACATATTGAGCCTGACGAAATCCTTGTCTACAAGTCACTCGAAGCGGTCCAACTTGCTTTAAGTGTATTCCATCCTCCCGAGCATTCGAAGGAGAATCCTAGGCCGGCGATCGTTTTCTTTCACGGAGGTGGCTTCAATGTCGGCGCACCTTCGAATTTCTATGCGCAATCGCAATACTTGGCAGGTCGTGGCATGGTCGCAGTTTGTGTTGAGTACAGGATACGGTCAAGACATGAAACCACCCAGCGTGAATCAATCATGGACGCATTTAGTGCGATGCGATGGGTTAAGGTGCATCATGAAGAATTAGGAATTGTCAAAGATCGAATCGCAGTGGCTGGAGGGTCTGCGGGCGGGTTTCTGGCCGCAGCTGTGACGACACTAAGCGGACTTGATCAGCCTGGTGAAGATACATCCACCACCACCCGACCCAATGCGCTGATTCTGTTCAACTCGGCTATTGACCGTGGACCTGGGAGTCGCGGATTTGATCGAGTGCAAGCAGCCGTGGGGGATAACTGGAAAAGCATTTCACCGATACATAATTTGTATCGCGAATTTCCTCCGACAATTCACTTTTTGGGAACGGAAGACAAAAATATCACTGTCGCAAGTGCTCAAAAAATGAAGACTGAAATAGAGCGTGTCGGTGGTCGATGCGATCTTCTTTTGTATGAAGGCGAAGAACATGGCTTCTTCAATTATGGTCGAAAAGAAAACAAGTACTATCGACTAACGCTGATTGAAACAGACAAGTTTCTGCAGTCGCTTGGATGGATCAACGGGCCGCCAACCTTAGAGTAAGTACCGGTAAAGCAGTAATCTACAGACACCTCTCGCTGATCGCCAGTACAGTTGAGCCGTATGCCTCTCGCGCGCGTTGAGGATTCTAACTAGCTAATTGGACAGCGCCACTTTAGGCCCGAAAATCAGCTCGACGCTCCAGTGAGTAGGCCGTAAGCGTGCGATCTTTTTTTATTTTACAAGCGACCCACTCGCTGGCGCGTCGAGCTGGTATTACTACAGTTTTCCGCAAAGTGCCGCTGTCCAATTAGCGCTCCTAGACATCCCTCCGCGCTCTCCGCTACTCCGCGTTCTAAGACTTGTTCTTACGCCACGGCACATACAACACGATTTGATGCGGACAGCACATCAAACGCGGTAGCGCAGAGGAACACGGAGATGTAAACCGGGCGATCCGAATATCAGCTCGAAGCGTCAGCGAGTGGGTCATAAGCGTGCGATTTTATTTATTTTACAAGCGACCCACTCGCTCGTATGTTAAAAGTCACAATGCGTTGAATAGGGATGAGGAATCCCGGCGTGGAATGAATACACCGGAACGGACTTCGTCGTTGACATCCCGCTCTACCGCGATTCGATGAGCTGCATATTCAGAGGCGATACCAAGCCAGCCTGGAAAATACTTGGGACGAATGCGCTTAAGTCTAATTAGGCAGATGCCGGCGATTCCAAATCCCGCGACTGTCTGTGGGCGAAAGGGCGCAGGTAAGATGGTCATTAGAACGCTTGGATCCACGCGGAAATTCACCGAATTCGGCGGTCTATGGTTCCACAGATCGTTGGGATTCGCATCTTGGCTGCCTTGGCTATGACTTTGGATACAATGTTAGCCGTACAACCAAAGCTAGCTTAACAAGCACCGTCTGTGGCTTTAGTCGTGGAACCCGAGCGTTGAACAACATATTGCACAGAACTCACCAAGATGCTCCCTCCCGCGACAGAGGATTGGGAAAGACAGTTTGGTTGTGGCCCGCCGTATTGCCCATATTGGTACTCGTTTATTGGTTGACATCCAGCGTGGTCGTGGCAACGCTAATACCATCGGTAATCGCGGCGCTTCCTGCGCTGCGAACCGGTTGGTGGCTGCGCGCCTACGAACTAAGTCTGGGTTGCCGAACAAGAGCCAATGTGTTGTGGTATTTTTACTTAGCGGACGCACTGTGGCAGGCAGCGGCTTCAGCATTTGTCACAGTCGTGATCTTGATCATCATCAATATGCGAATTGGCATCCAACCCGACATGACCAAGTTTGCCACAGCCATGCTGACGATTGCAGGTGGCGTCTATCTGACGACCCTCATCGGACTGTATGCTGCTTTCTATGCCTGGCGTCATTCCATTCGAGTTTGGATCCATCCCAAAACCCATCAATGGACGGGAGGCGTTGAGGAAAAACTTTGTCTACTAGTCTTTCAACCTCAGCGGCTCAACCACGGTGTTTTCATTTTGGGGACAAGTCTCGTAGTACCTGGTCTACTCAGTGGAACGGTGATGTTGATTGCGATCACAGGGAATGGTGGTCGAATGAATCCAGCTATGGAGCACCTTTCACTAGCTATCATGCTGCTATATTTCGTTGCCCTGCCAATAGTTTCGATCATCGCGTATGTCGGGATTTCCGGGGTGATCCTAGCCCGTAACCCCAGCGACTGCTGGCAGCACACCGACAAAAACCAAGTCGCCCCATGAACCAACCGATACGACCCCGCAGTCGCTATTGCGTCTTGAAAGCGCGTTGGGTTCACCTCGTGATGCTCAACTACGAAGTGGCCCCGAACGTATTGCTGCCGTGGGTTCCGCCTGGCACCGTGCTGGATAGCTTTCGGGGCAAATTTTTTGCGAGCATCGTCGGGTTCCAGTTTCGCGGTGCGCGTCTCCTCGGCATTCCTGTACCTTTTCATCAGAGATTTGAAGAGGTCAATCTGCGATTTTACGTGCGACGCGAGTTGGCCGATGGTCCACGTCGAGGCGTTGTTTTTGTCAAGGAGATTGTGCCAAAGCCGGCCATCACTTGGATGGCCCGAACGTTGTACAATGAAAATTACGTTACCATGCCCATGCACCACGTAGACGAAATTGGAACATCATTCCGCCCCAGGGTTTCATACAGTTGGGAAAAGGATGGTCGTCAACAGAGTGTCTCAATCGAAGTGGAAGGGAACCCCTATGCTCCCGACAACGATAGCGAAGAGGCTTTCATTACCGAGCACTACTACGGATACTGCAAGCAACGTTGTGGAATGACGCTGGAGTACCGTGTCGAACATCCGCGGTGGAGTGTATGGCGAGCCATCGGTAGCGAACTAGACTGCGATGTAGCTGGTACCTATGGCCAGGCCTTCGCTCCATTCCTGAACGGCGCACCAACGTCAGCCTTTCTTGCAGATGGCTCCGCCGTTAAAATTCTGCCGGGAAGTCGAGTTCGACTCCATCGCCGACAACTTGATCCCTGAAGTGTGACGTCCAGATTCAACTGTCGAAATCTAATCGTACTTTTCCATCGATCAGCTTCAGGCTGCCGCTGAAGGGCAGACCCGATTTTGATTTGAATCCTGTTAACACTCCAGTCTTGCCGTCACGGAGGAGTGCCTTAGCCGTGCGGGCTGAGATCCGTTTGCCCGAAATGGTCTTCCAAATCGTCAAACCGCAGCCTTCTCGCCAGCGACTGCAACTGAACGATTTCGGCTGCTCTGCGACAGTCGCCCCACATAGCGGACATGCGCCAAAATCCGTCGATTGCCTTTTTGTCGTTGGTTGAATCGAACGTTTCGTACCAGCGGCTTCAACGAGCTTGCTACGGGGGCTCGACGGTCGACCTGCCGCTTTTGCATTGCTCTGCTCGTTGACCTGAGGTACCAAGATCTCAAGCAATTCGCCCGAGCCCAGCAGACTCAATAGAAATTTTGGGGCGCCACCTATCGCAATAGGCTCACTGAGTACACCGTGTTGTAACAATTCGCGAATTTGCCGAATGTCTAGTTGGTAGTCGCGGTAGGTCGGCTGCAGTACAAATCGGCAACCCTTGCGCCAACCGGAGCAACCATAGGCTTGCTTGCCGCGGATGATCGGCTGTCCACAGCGCGGACATGCACCCAGCTTTGCGTCGTCGATCGACGGGTTGTTGCTGGATTGAACCAGTCGAAGCACGTACTCCGCAATCTCTTGCATAAATGGTCCTGGCTCTGCCCGGCCCGCTTCGATTTTCTTGAGTTTTGCTTCCCATTCGCCGGTCAGCTCGGGGGATTTCAAGTTGTGGTCTCGCACAATCGCCACCAAATACCGGCCCAGTTCGGTTGCGACGAGGTTCTTCATTTCGCGCTCGATGTATTTCCGCTTCAACAAAGTTTCAATGATCGCGGCGCGAGTTGCCGGAGTACCTAGTCCCTTCTCCTTAAGGGCTTCCCGCAGTTCGCCTTCCTCGACGAGCTTCCCGGCCGTGTCCATCGCTCCCAACAGTGTGTTCTCGCTGAAGTGTTTGGGTGGGGTCGTTTCGCCAGCTTTGAGAACGGGTTCATGTGGACCACTCTCACGCGGCGCGAAAATCGGCAATGACTGTTCGTCCTCCAATTCAGCCTCGGCAGACTTACGGGGAAATAACTCAGTCCAACCCGCTTCGATCAATCGCACCCCACGGGCACGAAATGGCACGTCATTGGTGATACCCTCGACCGTCGTTACTTCTTTCAAACAGGGTGGATAGAACGCTGCGATCAATTGCACCAAAATCGCATCGAACACTTTGCGGTCCAGGTCGCGCAATGTGCCCGGGAGGGCGCCAGTGGGGATAATCGCATGGTGGTCCTGTACTTTCTGGTTATTGACGATCCGACCGCTAAACGGAAGCGCCTTGAGGTCGAGTTTGGACACTTCGTCGGGTTTGATCGTCTGCAGCTGCTGCAAGACACTCGGAATTTCTTTCTGCATGTCCGTGTTGAGGTAACGCGAGTCGGTGCGGGGATACGTGATTAGCTTAGCTTCATAAAGCGATTGAGCGGTTTGCAGTGTGTTGGCTGCAGACATTCCATAGCGCCGATTCATGTCACGCTGTAATTCTGTCAAGTCGAACAACTGGGGTGGAAGCGACTTCTCCGGTCTTCGCTCGATCTTCTGGATAACCAGCGGATGCTGACTGATCCGGTCGAGCAGTACCTGAGCCTGTTCTTGTTTGTCAAAGCGATCACCCTTGTAGCGAAAGCACACGTCGCGGTAGTTTGTCATCAACTCCCAAAATGGCCTGGGCTTAAACGTCCGAATCTCGTCATCGCGCCCCACGATCATGGCCAACACAGGAGTTTGAACGCGTCCCAGACTCCAGAGTATCCCTGCATTGGCGTAGCGCAGCGTATAGTTACGCGTAGCGTTCAACCCGACGATCCAATCGGCTTCACTTCTACATTTGGCAGCCGCATACAGACAGTCATAGTCCGTCAGTGGTCGTAGCGACCGGAAAGCAGTTCCAATGGCCTGTGGGGTAAGCGAGCTGAGCCAAAGCCGTTGAGTTGGTTTGTGCACACAGCCAGTGAGAGATTGGATATAGCGAAAAATCAGTTCACCTTCGCGGCCTGCGTCCGTAGCAC
Source organism: Pirellulaceae bacterium (assembly GCA_041736515.1). Taxonomy (GTDB): domain Bacteria; phylum Planctomycetota; class Planctomycetia; order Pirellulales; family Pirellulaceae; genus Aureliella. The sequence goes on along the minus strand of JBGSTP010000204.1, from coordinate 9,984 downwards.
AAATCAAGGCATCCGCCGCGCAGAACAGTCGCTTTACGATCGCGAACTGCTGCTTGGTCCCCTTGTCGTCCCGCAACCTTAACTCGAATTCATCCGGGATGATCGGCAATGTGCTCAGCGACCAAATCTTCAGTGTCGGGTCATAATCGGCTGGTTCCTTTAGTTCGACTAGATGCCCTAAAGCCCAGGTCACTTGGTAACCGTTGCCCTCAAAATAGCCATCACGCCGCGAGGCTGCCCCAAGAAACACTGCCAGATCGCGTGCCACGGATGGCTTTTCGGCAAGTAACACTTTCACGTTTCACCCAGCACTCTCTGTGTAAGACAGTTGGTATTCGCTATTGTCACCTAATTATGCCCGTCGAGAGTTTGCATCATTGCGATCTCGACTTTTTGACTGCGAATATCCGTACAGCGACCAAACCGCTTGCCTTCGGCTGGCATGCGACCTTCGAGACTCAGTTTCAAATCTGCAAATAATGCGACCGTGGTTGACGGGAACACTGTCAGTCAACCCCGCGACTTATACCAGGGCGAGAGCTCGTTAATCTCGCCCTCCCTTTGAGAAGGCTACTGGCTCAGTCGTTAAATGGAGTTTGTGCGTACCAGCATTACTCTGGCAGAGAACCAAGGAGATGTCTGGATGAGTTGTACCCCCTCATTGCCTATCTTCGAGTGCTGGTAAACAACGCCGCCGATCCAGGGCAGTTGGTAGGTTGCACCACTGCAGTCGGAATACACTTTCCCCAGACCGTCAGGAAATACGCGGTTTATCCAGAATGCGGGCGCGAGACGCTGGCGCATAGCCACTGCGAACTGAATTCCGTCTTCATTCAAATGAAATTTCTCCTCGCTGTTCATACACAGGATCCCAAGGGACTTGATTCGAGTAGTGTGGCGAACCATTTCTTCATTCGCCCAACTGACAGAGGTCTCCATGCGCGCCGGCCACATGTGATGCAACATCGACAATCGCAGTCGGTCGATTGTCGCCGATACTTCAGTTCGCATGACAACGTGATCAGTGATCTGAAAGTGAAAGGGTCCTGACCAATGGCCAACAACTTTCTTGAAGTACCGGCGCGTAAGAGCATCGTTTGAAGCTGCAATATTCGGTTTCTCCCAGAGTACTTGGTTAACTTTCGATCCCGGAACGCTCGCGGGCGGTAAGATTCTTTGCTTTCTGAGGTTCCTGACCAAAAACATGCTTTGTACGGTTGCGGGCGCCAAGGGAGTGGTGCAAGCAGAACGGAGCAAATGACAGGCAGGGATGCATGCGGCTGAGGATCGACGCTAAAAATGACAAGGCTAAGTAAAAAACACTTTGGCTGCAGTCGTCTCTAGCAGCGACCGTCGTTCATCGCTCGACATAAAGTCGAGCTGGTTCTGAACCAACTCAATCGAGGCTTTGTACGAATGATCGTTTTGAACTTGGAATGGACAGTCGGAAGCCCACATCAACCGTTCAGCGCCAAAGCTGTCTCGCAGTCTGCGAATCAACGGCACTAGATCGAGGTAGGGCGGCTTCTTCGCGCCCAAAGCATAAAATGCCGAGGTTTTCACGAAGACATTCTTGTACTTCGCTAGCGCGAGTAATGCGTCTATTTGCTGCTCGTTAAAATCCCCTGTCATACCGATGCGGGCAAAATGATCGATAACGACGGTCGTTTCGGGAAATCGGGCGCACATCTTGTGAATATTTTCCAGAGCTTCTGGATTTGCCAATAAGCACATTGCCAGATTTTGTTCGGCTCCGGCCCTCCACATGGCACCCATTTCTTTCGATGAATCCCAGCTGGATGTGTTTTCTAGGTTTGCAATTAGCCGAAAACCACGTACGCCGCTTTGGGCTAAGAGTTCCATTTCTGTCGCCACGTTCGGTTTGCTGGGATCGACGATTGCGACGCCGCTAAAAACTCCGGGATGTCGATGCATCGCATCGAGCATGTATCGGTTGTCGAACCTGTAAAAACTCATTTGGATCAACACAATCCGCGATACTCCAAACGGCTTGCACTCTGCAAAAAGCTCCTCTGGTGTGAAGCTACGCGGGTTCATGGCTTCTGTGCTAAATCCTTCAGCCAATGGGTAGGTTTGCGTATCCGAAGTCCAAACATGGACATGCGCATCGATTGGGCGCAGCGGCTGCAAGTCTGCGGCGAGAATCTGCGGTGCGAGGGCCTCAACTCCAGTCGTTGCAAGCGTTGATGACGCAAGGGCCGTTGTCGCCAAGAAATTTCGTCGAGTCGTTAAGTTCATCATTGGAACTCCTCAATAAGATTTCGATAGAATGCCTGTGCTGCTAGTACCTGATCGATTTCTACATATTCGATGGCGCCGTGAGCGCGGTCGATGCTACCAGGCCCGAAAATAATGGATGGTACACCCGCCCTCGACAGTTTTGTAGCATCGCAGCCAAATGGGACGCCACAAGGATGGCCATTGAGACCAAGATGTTCGGCGGCGCGGATGGCTGCCTGAACGACGAGCTGGGTATCCGACGTGTCCATGGCTTCATCGACAATCAACGGAGCACTCATTTGAAAGGAAATGCCAGGTAGTGTTTCGAGTAGCCGTTGATAATTGTTCAACACCAGCTGCGCGCATTCTCCAGGATTAAGTCGTCGATCGATGGAAATCGTACATTGATCCGGCACGAAATTTATTTGTCTGCCTCCCTGGATCATGCTGATACAGAGCGAGGGGCAGCCAACTCGCGGATGATTTACTTCGGAAAGTTTTAGTGACTCTTCCTGAAGTGCCTGTATGATGGGTACGGTATCGAGTATGGCGTTCCGGCCCAACTCGGGCTTCGAACTATGGGCGGCTCTGCCAATTGTCTGAATGGTCCAACGCAATACGCCTTTGTTGGTGGTGGCAATGCGGCACTCGGTAGGCTCGGCAACGACCGCAGAAAACTGTGAATTCGCGGGCCAGCGGGCGAGCTCATCGATCAAACTCAATACGCCGCGGTACAGATGTTCTTCGTCGATAACGGCGGCGAACAAAATCTCACAGGCTGGTAGTCTGCCCGATTGTTTTACTTCGACTACCGCATGCATCATGGCTGCCAGCCCGGCTTTAACATCGCATGCGCCGCGGCCCCACAGCTTGCCATCGTGAACGTCCGCGTCAAAGGCAGGAATGTCCATTCCATCAGCCGACACGGTATCCATGTGGGCTTCGAGTATCAAGCAGCGGGCAACATCGCGTCCGGGGAGGCGCGCATAAACATTGCAGCGATTGGGGAGAACCTGACGCGTCCAAGTCTCAATACCAAATCGAGCGAAAAACTGCTGAATGAAATGGACAACGCGTTCCTCACCGGGGCCATGCCATTCCGGATTGACGCTGTTAATTGCGACGAGCTCTGCGAGCGTACCTATCACGTCGTTTTGAACCGAATCCGAAGCGTTCATACTACTCGATATGCTCTAGCGCTGATCCACTAATTGGGAGACTCGCTGCTGGGGGAAACGGGGGCGACATGCTGCCTGGTTAACTTTACATGTTTGATGTCCATCACTTGCATCCCCGGCATGCTCAGGGGCGTAATGCTGAGGATCGCTGGGCCTCGCGGGAGCTTGAGTTTACCAGCCGCTAGTGTTGCCCATAGTCGATTGCGATAGCGAGATTTCCCTTTCTCGTCGCGATGTGGCAGGGGGACCTCGGGCGATTCCGCCGCAGCGACTGTGCATTCTAGCGACTGATCTCCGATCGCAACGCGAATACGCGATCCCGCGTCGGCAGTCGGGCATCCGTAAGCTAGCTCAATCGCGTATTCACCTTCCTCTTCGACCAAAAGCTCGAACCAAACCTTTGACTCGACGCTGGTCCAACTCGTTAGCCAATCGTTTGCAAATCCAGGACCACTGGCAAATTGAATCGGCTTGTCGAAGTAGGCTTGTGGAGCATGGTACTCAACTGGATTCTGTTCCGAGTGTCCTAGGGGCAATGGCAGGCGTTGCAACGCATCGCGAGAAATGTCTTCAAACCAAATTTCGTAGCGTTGGCTGAGCTCACTCACAATGTTGGGGTGAATACTAGAAATGTCTTTTTTTTGAGATGGATCGTCGTCCATGTCAAATAGCTGCCAGGGGGAAGCGCTCGCGTCGTCTGCTTTGGCGTTAGAGCCACCAGCTGGACCCTGAATTTCGCGGACCAATCGATATTTCTGTGTGCGCACCGCACCCGGAAATTTGTTGGATTCGTTGATCGGATTGTGAGTGAACAAGATTCTCTCCGGCCAACCCTGGTCCGCGTCGACGCGTAACAACGGCGCGAGACTGACGCCATCAAGTCGAATTCCGTTAGGCACCGAGATGCCGCATAGATCCAGAAGTGTAGGCATCAAGTCGATATGGGACGCGATGGGACGCACAATGTGAGGTTGCCATTTGGCGGCTGGCCAACGAATGAACAATGGCACGCGGCATCCACCTTCATGCACGCTCGTTTTTCCGCCACGCATGTTCGCGTTGTAGGTTTTTACACCCGCAGTACCGCCATTATCAGTTAGAAACAAGACGATTGTGTTTTGATCGAGTCCCTGGGCTTCTAGGTGCGATAACAAGCGCGCCACATTGTCGTCCAAATTTTCACACATTCCGTAGAATGCTGCGACTGTGGAGTCAAAGCCTAGATTCTGGTATTTGTCAAAGTATCGGTCGGGAACCTGAAACGGTGAGTGCGGTGCATTGAACGAAAGGTAGCAGAAGAAGGGTCGAGATTTATTGGAAGTAACAAATCGGATGGCCTCATCTGTCAGCGTATCGCTGACGTAGCCGCTTGTTTGCTCAGGTTGCGAATTGCGTAGCAAGACAGGATTAAAATAGGCGTTCCAATGCCCGTTGTTAAATCCAAAGGATTCATCAAAACCTTGCCCCTGGGGAGTCAATGGAAATTGCTCGCCATTGTGCCACTTGCCAATGCATGCTGTACGATAGCCAGCTTGCTGCAGTACTTCTGCGAGCGTAACCTCCGACGCTCTCATGGCTTCGCGATTGTGCGTCACGCCGTGGCAACCTGTTCGCAGTGGATAGCGGCCGGTCAACAGGGCGGCGCGAGTCGGAGCGCAAAATGAATTTACATAGAATCGATCGAACCGCACACTAGTTTTGGCGAGTGCATCTATGTTGGGCGTCTGCAGTGATGGATTCCCGTGGATCGAAAAATCCCCGTAACCTTGGTCGTCTGAAATGATCAGGACTATGTTTGGTTTGCCTGCCGAGATCGCCTCTGCAGTCCCAGTTAATGCGGTAGCCAATAAGATTGTGGCAACAACCAGTTTTGCGGGAACGAGATTCATTCTTATAGTCCTACGGTTCTTGAGCCTGTGACCAATACTGGTCGACATGATCTAAGGTCAGCGTGTAGCGTGCCTGTATCCTGTGGTACTCAGTCGAATAGGAAACATTTTAACCCAAAACGTGTGCGGTGAACTGCGATGCTCGCTCTCAGGACCGTTGGTTTCAGAATCTCCGATTGTGATATACTGGCACTCGACCAGTTAGTGTGTCCCAAGCTGCTTAGGTCCGACGTCAATCTGGGAACGACCGCTTTGCCATTATGGAAGCACGAATGCGACGCAGTTTGCTAATAATGTTTCTGTTGGTATTGTCGGCCGTGCAATCGCAATTCAGCCTGACGGCGACGTTTGTATGTGCTGCAGGTAGTGCACAAAGCCCCAACATTTTGCTGATCTTAGCCGACGACTGGGGGTGGGGAGATCTCAGTTGTCACGGGCATCCTTACGTTCGGACTCCGCACATCGATCGATTGGCTCGCGAAGGCACGGACTTCCATCGATTTTCCGTGGCCAGCGGAGTTTGTTCCCCAAGTCGAACTGCAGTGATGACTGGCCATTTTCCAGCTCGGTATAACATCGATGGACATTTTGCCTGGGTACCCCAGAACCAAAAACGGAATATGCCGGATTGGCTGGATCCACAAACTCCGACACTGCCAAGGTTCTTGCAGGCAGCGGGCTACACCACGGCCCATTTTGGAAAATGGCATTTGTCGAATGACATGATCCCGGATTCTCCGTTGCCCAAAGAATATGGCTACGATGAATACGCCGCATTCAATTGTGCTGGTGAACAAATGCCGGTACACGAAGATGCGGACCATACGATAGCGTTCATCGAGAAGAGTGTGCAGATCGGCAAGCCGTTCTTTGTCAATATGTGGATACACGAACCGCATACACCCTTTCATACCGTTCCCAAATATCGCTGGCGTTTTCGCGAGCTCGACGAAGCCGACAACATCTACGCATCGGTTATCTCGCATGCGGATGACCGTATTGGTAAGGTGCTCGACGCGCTCGATCGACTGCAATTGACAGAAAACACGCTCGTGATTTTTAGTTCGGATAATGGGCCGGCGCGGGCGGCCGATGCGACAGAACTGAGTTTAAGTTACGACACTGCGACGGGCGCGGGTTTTGGTATCGCGGCGTCAAAAGGAATCACAGGGGGGAGGAAGGGCTACAAGGCAGCGCTGTTCGAAGGGGGAATCGGCGTACCGTTTATTGCCCGCTGGCCGGGAAAGATTGCTGCCGGGAAAGTAGATCACCATTCGTTGATTTCAGCCGTAGACCTACTGCCGACCTTCTGCGAGCTAGCTGGAGTAAGGCTGCCTAATTCGTACGTACCCGATGGAGTTAGCCGCGTGGACGCGTTTCGAGGCAAAATGAGTCCGCTGCGGACAAAACCACTTTTCTGGAAGATGGAGGGAGCCTGGCCCATCAAGAAAGCTCAACCCTATCATTGGGTTTCCTTCGCCATCGTACGCGAGAACTGGAAACTGGTCGCCAATCGCGATGGAAGCTATGCCGAGTTGTACGATCTAGTTACCGATCCCTATGAAAAAGTGAACCTCCGCGACGAGAAACCCGACGTAGCCGCAGGTCTCTTGCGAGAACTGGAGAATTGGCAGGCTACCATTCCGTCAAAGCCCCACGGAAAGGTATTTTCGCAGCTTCGAGAAGATCAAAGTTAAGCCATAGTTCCCCGCTGCCGTCTCCGGTTATCGCTGCCCCAGCGATGGTGGAAAACGCGAACTCGAATGCGAGGTACAGTATTCTACCGTCGACAGCTTCGCGTCGCGATTGATTGCAGTTATAATCTGCAGCGCAGCTCGCGTCGTCTCTACTTGTCGGACGTCGCAGTTCGCTAATATCCGCTTTTCTGGTGAGGAATCCGGTTTATGTCGGTGCCAATGCAACTCGCTCGAATCATCATTAGCGAGATCAGTGACCACCAAGTCATCTACTTGCAGGAGATCAATGGAAGTCGACAGTTTCCAATCCTCATTGGAATTTTTGAGGCAACGAGTATTGATCGACGAGTCAAGGAAGCTTACGTACCGCCTCGACCTTTGACGCATGATTTGGTTGTGTCCGTCGCTAAGAGCCTCGGAGCTAGCGTTGAGAGCGTGACAATCAGCCATCTCCAAGAGCAAACCTACTTTGCAAAACTTCAATTGCGGCGTGGCGAGGAACTGATTGAAGTCGATTCGCGACCCAGCGATGCAATTGCCGTGGCGGTTACGTTCTCGCCGCCGCTGCCCATTTTTGTCTCTGAAGAGGTGCTCCAACAAGCGTCAACGTAGTGAACTGTCGCGACCCAGGGACGAAGGCTAGCAGTTATACATAGCACGGAGCAGTGATGGCACGCAACGAACAGTTGATTCGGCAGCATAAGATTTTGCAAGTTCTGGAACGATTGCGATTTGGCGCAACTCTAGAAGAACTTCGAGACGCAGTGGTGGAGGAGCTTGGTTTGACGTCGCTGCATCCCCGTAGTATACGGCGAGATATCGAAGCGCTCACTGCCGCCGGAATGCCGATAACGGACGAAGAAAATCAGCGCGGTCGTGTCTGGAAACTGAGTCGTAGCGACAAGGGACTCCAGAAAATAGCGATCACTGCCAGCGAACTTATCGCGCTTTCGATGGGGCGAGACTTGATGCTGCCGCTGGTCGGCACTCAGTTTTGGATTGGAATTGAGTCTTTCTGGAACAAAGTACGCGAGCAGTTGCCTGATGCCGTATGGGAGCATTACGAGCGTTATCGCAGAACTCTTTACGTACTGGGGTTGCCCACCAAATCGTACGAGAAGCATCAGGGCATGCTCAAGACTATAAATCGCGCCATTCAAGAGCATCGGCATCTTGAAATGGAGTATCAAGTCCCTGGACGAACGCCCTCAATTCGAAGAATAGAACCTTATGGCGTCGCCCTTTTCCAGTCAAGCATTTACGTTGTGTCGACTGAGGAATCCCGAGATGGAGATGGCAGTGAGCGTTTGAGGCACTGGAAACTGGATCGTTTTCTATCCGCTAAAGCTCTCGATAGTTGGTTCAAGCCGAACGAAGCCATTGATTTGCACGAGCATTTAGGGCAGTCCGTTGGCATCTTTAGCGGCGCGGAACCCCAAACCTATGTCATTCGATTGACCGAGCAGGCCGCGCGTTGGGTGATCGAAGATCCATGGCACGCAGAGCAAACGATTGCCGAACAGCCCGACGGCAAACTGCTTTTAACTGTTACTGCATTTCATGACGTGGAAATTATGCAGCGCGTCATGCGCCTGGGCACAGAAGCTGAAGTAATCTCCCCCGCTCACTGTCGTGAAGAAATGAAACGCACCATCGCTGGGTTAGCAAAACTCTACACCTAGTGCAAAGCCCAATGGCCGAACTCGCCAATCCGTGGAGGGCTTGCTACGCTGGCTAATCGTTCGAAAAAAGACGCATCGCATCATTGCAAAATTCGTATCACGCTCCGTACAAGCGTCTGGCTATCAATAAAACCAATACGATTGCCACGATACCTGTAAACATCCAGCCGAGTCCCTCGCGACTGGTCAATATTCGTTTCAGTCCGTTCATACTGCCTCATCTCCGCGTTTGTTGCCGTCAACTTGATCAGCAACACTTATGCCGATTTAAGCGTTGCTATGGGCGGCGAGAAATTCAGTTATTTGCCGACGCACAGTATGAATTCGAGCTGTGCGAGTGCGCGAATGGGCGCGCTCGGATCTCAGCCGGACGTCATACGCACAGAATTCTCCCGATCGCACCTCCAAGACAAGCTTGGTTGGCCAGACTTCTGCAGTTCACCAGCGGGGTTCCAGAAACACTCGCCATGGCAAACGTCGCGGCACAGAGATTGCATCCTGCATTAGCAGCGCTCTACTTCTACAATCAATATTCCTAGAAGTCTTTTCCCTGCGTTTCATTCAATACGAGGATTGTTGATGACGAACATTGCGCAAAATCCGCATGCTGCTGCATGGAGAACCGTCGCAGAATTCAACGTTCTCGACGATTCCAGCGTCGCGAAACTCGAGCTACTGGGCAGCATTCGCTGCTTCGGTGAGGGGGAGATTCTATTCAATGAGGGCGAACACCATCGACTGCTATACTTTGTAACTAAGGGGGCCGTTCGACTCGATATGCTCACGCCAGGATGTGGAATACAAACAATTCTCTCGGTGGGAGCCGGTGAGTTGCTGGCTTGGTCATCGCTGATTGGTGATCGTGTTATGACCGCTGCGGCGATCGCCCAACAGGACACCGAAGCGATCGTCTTTAATGCGGACAAACTGAGGCAGGCAATTGATGCAGACGCTAGTTTGGGCTACCAGGTAATGCAGGCAGTTGCCCGGGGCCTATCGCGACGGCTGCTAGCCACGCGATTGCAGCTGCTGGATCTGTATGGACGATAGGCAAAATAATTCGGAGCAGATTGTGAGCCCTTGCCGCTATGATCCAAGCAACCGCGAAAGCGGTTGTAAAATTGAAAAGAGCGAGTTGAATCAACTCATAAAGAACTTGCAGCAGAGGGGCTATGTGGTTGTTGGACCGCGCGTACAAGATGAGGCCATCATCTATGCAGAGGTTAACGGTTTAGCAGATTTGCCGCAGGGCTTCAGCGATGCTCAGGAGCCAGGTAAGTATCGTGTGGCACTAACT
>JBGSTP010000193.1:0-30101 GCA_041736515.1 Pirellulaceae bacterium | reverse complement strand
TTCGGACGACGCAATAAAAGCGAATGGCTTGATTCCATTAGCCTAGATTAGAGCTGATAAATGAGGTAGCCTACGAACCGGAATGTAGCTCGACAATATCGCCATCTTGCGGTTGGTAGTCGGGTTTGACGGTCGTCCCGTCGTGGACGGCGGTGCCCCAAACTCGCGCACCTTTGAGGCTGGCAGCCATATCGCGATGAACGTTCTCAGCCACTTCGACTAAGGTCTCTCCTTTTCGAATCGTAAATGGCTTGGTTCGATCAGGTTCTTTTTCCTTGGGATGTTTCGTATAAACACGGACGATTTCAAGTCTTCGAAATGTTTCCAGGCGAAGTTGATCGAGACCTGTAGCGGAGGTTGCACTCACTTCGATACGGTCAAAGGGAAGTTTCAGGAACTCGTCAAGCAAGGATAGCCGTTCCGCCGCGGCTGGATCATCCACTTTATTTAGAACAACCAACGTTTGCGTGTAGCTCACGCCAATATCATCTTCATCGAGCATCGTTTCCCGTCCGAGCTTTGTTTTACCAGAGTCAAATTTCTCCAGGACGGCTGCCGTGTCTTCTACCAGACTATCGTTCGACAGATCGATAACAAGCAAAACCAGGTCGGCACCGCGAACCAGGCCCAGGGTCGTGGCGGAGAAAAAATCGGCAGTGATGGGTGGCAGGTCGATTAATTGAAAGGGACAGTCCTCGTACAACATCATGCCAGGCATGGGAGCCTGTGTTGTAAAAGGGTACGGAGCGATCTCGGGTTGTGCGCGGGTGAGAGCCGCGAGAAGCTGGCTTTTGCCCGTGTTGGGGGCGCCGATAAGGAGAATCCGCCCAGCTCCCTGCTTCGGAATCTTGGTAGCTGCCGACTTGACTGCGGCCTGAGCGCTTTGCTTTTGCGAGTCCGCTTTGACCTTGGCAATCTTGGCTTTTAAATCAGCTTGAAGGCGATCGGTGCCCTTATGCTTTGGTATTTCGCGGAGCATTACCTGTAGGCATTCGAGCTCTTCCTGCGGTGTTTCGGCTTGACGGTAAGCCGCTTCGGCTTTGTGGTATTGTGGAGTCAGATTGGCAGGCATGGGTTCTTATTCGGCGACTTGCAAGACGATTCGAATCGAGTTGTTTTTCTGCGGGAAAGTCAGTTGGGTAGCATAGAACTCGCGGTCGGTTTCGACATACTCACCCGACTCGTTGAGGGACTGAGAAATTTCTGACCAGCGCGAAATCTCTTCTTTCGCCAAACGCTGGTTGGTTGAGCTGGACTGCTTGGAGGAAAACAGCACGTGCCCCTGTTCGTCTATTAGATAGACATGGTCCTTCGTACCAATCGCGTTGATTTCGGGACGCACCAAGTTACCAATTTCCGACTCCGCCAGAACCACACCATAGGGTTCTTCCGTTTGAGGTTCGAAGACAGGAACGCCAGCTACGACGCGAACGAGCCCGGACACCGTCAGGTCAAAGTCGAGGTAGCACTCGCCGGGGAACTGTTCCATAGTTGTTTTGTGGAAGGTATTGGCGGCACCACGACGCAGGCGACTTTGCGGAAGAGTTCGAATATTAGCCACATCGTGCAGGCTGCGCTCGATACGCACTAGTTCGCAGATGCGATCATCGCACAGCCGCGAATAGCTCAGTGCGAACAAATTGGATTTCGTTTTGGCTAAGGCTCTCAGGATCGTCGAAAGGCGTTCTTTCCAGTTCACAAACTCCGGTTCATTGACGTCCCCCTGATGAATCAATCCTTGGACCGGAGGCAATTCAACCATGAATTGGGCCGTGACGGCGAGCTGTCGGATTTGCACGCAGAGCCGCGACTTTAAATCGCGGCCCGTCATCCGCATGGCATCGTAGCGAGTTTGCAATTGATGTCGACCAGCCATCCACGCTTCCACCTCGCTGGCTAACTCCTGTGCCGAGGCGTGCCGCGCAAAACGCTGCTTGGACATGGCGCGAATACAAATGGATTCCAAGTCGCGCGGTATGGTAGGATTGATATCGCGTGGTCTGGGAGCTTCTGAATTAGCGATACAGTGCAAGAAATCTTTCAATTTGAGATTACCACTCTCCGACCGGTGGCTGTTTTCATGGGGGGCGCTACCGGTCAAAATTGCGAACAGAATTGCTCCCAGACCGTACACGTCCGTGCGCTCATCCAGATTATTCATGTCTCCTAGCGCTTGCTCTGGGGCCATGTAGAGCGGTGTGCCAACCACGTCGCCGTCGAGCGTCTGAGCCACTGAGCCCGATTCCTGACCACCACTGAGGGCTAAACGCGTTGCCAATTCACCATCGGAGTCCAGTTTGGCGAGTCCCCAGTCGAGGACTAGCACTTGCCCAAAGTTGTCGAGCGCGACATTCTCAGGCTTCAGGTCGCGATGAATTACACCGCGCGAATGAGCAAAAGCAATCGCTTGACAAACATCCAGAAAAGCGTTGAGCAATCGATGCAGGTGAATTGGGGCATCCGATAGGCTTAGTCGCCGCGCATGATACTCGCTAATTGCGTCGGACAACGTTTGTTTTCCCAGAAAACGCATGGCATAAAATGGCATTCCCGTATCGGGATTCACACCACTCAAGTAAAGCGGCACTACGTTTGGATGCTCGAGGTGACCCGTTATCTCCGCTTCGCGTGCAAACCGCTGCCACAGTTTATGCGACTCCGCTGAAGTTGAGTTGAGTTCTTTTAACGCGACGTTGCGTTTGAGTTTCTCGTCGCGGGCTAACCACACAGTTCCCAATCCACCTTCACCTATTTTTCGTAGCAGTGTGAATCTAGCGACCGCCTGTCGACTATCCAGATTGGGCTCAGGTTGCGAGCCACGGAAATAGGTTGTCTCCGATTGAGCGACCCGCATCAATCGCATCGATTCGCTCTCGCGAGGCAATTCTGGCCCAGAGCCTTCTACGGCCGAATCGCGGAGCGCGTCGCGGAGCGAGCGCCGCATTCTCTCCTTGGAGACCGGGTTCAAATGATCGGCAAATGATTGCGGCTCATCGTCAAGTTTTGAATACCGGTCGGAGTTGCTCAAAATGGAATTCTGAATCAATGCAGACAGGCTGGCAAAAGACTTGGCCGCCGGTGTCGCGGCTAAGTGTTTTTGCAAATCGAGCTGGTCCTGATCGGGCAGGATGCCGGACAAAGATTTGGAGATGAGCTCTGCGGCTTCCAGATCATTCATGTTTTCTGCCCCCAGCACCAACAAACCATTTCGATCCTACGCATTTGGCCAGTCCAAGTCGCGCGCGATGCAATCGCGTCCAGAGACTTGTGACAGAAATCTCTAGTTGTTGACAGATTTTCTCATTGTCCATTCCCTCCACAACGCTGAGGACAAACACGTCTGCCTGTCGGGTTGGAATGCGACTCAAGCATTCCTTGACGATTTGCCATAGCTCATCAGACTCAATCATTTGTTCTGAATGGATGACCGGAAGAGCGCCATCCTTCCAGCGTCCATTTTCGTCAAACAAATGCGCAGTTGGGTCGTATTCCTGATCCAACGATTTGACATGCTGATGTTTCGATCGATCGCGCATGTAGTCGATCACTTTACGGCGCAATATGCCCATCAACCAGCCACGCTGAGATCCCTGTCCAGCAAATTGATGCAGCGCTGTGATACCAGCCAGAAACGTCTCCTGCACAACTTCTTCTGCCGCTGTTTCATTCCGCAGACGAGACACTGCAAAGCCGTAAAGGTAATCGCCGTAACGATCCACCCATTCTTCTGGATCAACCGCATTGTCGATCCGCATCTGCGCAGATTTTGAGGGCATCGGGGCACCGCCAGTGGATTTAACCAAGATGAGCGAATGCAGCAGAGTATACCTCAAGAACGAGGTTTGATCTATCGACCCTTAACGTCGGCGTCCGGCACCGCTACAGGTTCAATTGTGCCGTTCAAGTTGCCAATACCGTTTCGGGCAGAGATAGCGTATGAGATGGCATGCGCGTGGCCATAAACCATATTTAGCCGCCTTCGATGGTAGGCAGGTGCGCTTGGCGTGTTGTGGCTGCGACAAATCCGGCAGAATGTCGCACCGCTGCAAGGAACTCGACTAAGTACCGATAGTCCTCTAAAAATCGCAACCACGGACGAACAGCAGGATGATGATGATCGGCAACGGAAGCCCGATTAACCAACCGAGCAAGGCATATTTTATTTTGCCCTTGCGTGTCGAGAGTTGCTTCATTTTGGACGGGTTCAAATTCGCTGAGGTCTGCCGCGACTTGAGGCTTCGATCGTTCACTACTGATGGTCCTTTGAGATGTTTAGTTTTTCGCACATTCGTTCGTACCGAGCGCTGAAAATATGAGTTTTCGAGCCTTTTCCGCCGTTGACGCTCGCAAATTGGAAGCCGCTGCGCCGGTTTTTCGTGTCCACACTGCAGTTCTTAGGGAAGAGTCGGTGCCTCTGCCTCGTTGTCTCCATCCATGGCCTCCGCAACGTTGTCGACTGCATCTTTCGTCCTTTCTACAATCTCAGCGGTGTCGTGCTGGATCTTGCCCGTATCGACTCGGATTGAAGGGTCGCCGCCAGTGGAACCGAATTGCACCCAGCCAACTATTCCCAGCAGAAAAACAACGATCACAATCGCAATCAATGCACGCATAATCTGAACTCCCATGGTTGTGAGTGCCGATCGAAAATAAATCGACTGGCTCACACTTATTGCAACTGCTGGACCGTTCTGGCCCATCCCTTGCAAATTGGCTGTGACGCGTTCCGCGAACTCGCAGGGACGTAGTTTTGACGTTGTGGTTGACTGCGGATTGATCAAGCTGGATGGCGACGCGTCAATCGCAGTATTGCAAGGAACCGTTGGGCATCCGGTTGAACTAGAATGGACAGATCCGCAGGCATCTGCAGCTGCGCGCCAAATACATTGGTTGGGGTAAAACGGTCAAGCTATCGCGTCAGTTGCTACAGCGGCAGATGGTCGGAACGTTGGCATTAAAATGCGGATGGTTAATTTGCAGACATCTCTTGCGTGTTCGTTGTCCCCTGAACTTTAAAGCACTAACCGAGGTTAATTTTGAAAGACTCCACAGGATCGTCTAAAAAGTTTTACGGTTCGCTGGGAATCGTCGTTTTCTTGATCTTGGCTGCGTTGGTGGCTTGGAACGCTATGCCCGTCGAGCATCAGTCGATTGCCAAGCAGAGCAAAACGCTGACACTAAATTGTGAGTTTGATCGTTTCCGACAAATTATGGTTCGCAAGAACGCCACTGCCGCGATCGTTGCTCATTCCGGAATGAAGCTATTGAATGAGGAGGTGCAAGGCCTAACACTGGACACCTCGGAGGATGACCGTCCATTGTTGAACGCCATTCGTGGGAAATCGAAATCCGATCTCTCGGCGGTGAAGCTGCTAACTGTTCAACTCGATGACCCGACACTGGAGGCGACCGAATTGCAGTTGGAGCAGATCGCTAACATCGAGTCGGAGGAGTTGAACGTGCAAACCCAGTCGACGAGTGCGGCAGGGCGGTTGGAGAATTACGCAACGACGCTGAGCGCGCATCCGAATGCGCAGTCGACTGAGGTAACGCTGACGGTTGACATGACGGTGCGAGTTCGAATTCCCAGGTTTTTTGTCGGCCGCTCCGACCAGCGGGTACAGCAGGAGGCAGAAAAAGCCATTTCCGAACAAGCGGCCGCTTTGGAGGATTTTATCGCCGAACATGCGCAGCAGCCGTTGGTGTTGCCCGAGTTTGGTAAGCAGTAAGCATTGTTCGGGAAATAAGTGAGCGGACTGGTGCTAGCTAGCCACCGATGAAGCAAGGTCGCTTTTTTACAGCAAAAAACAAGGGCGCGCGCCGGCTAGCAAGCTACCTACCGCTCAGAGCAGATCGGCCACCTTTTTCCGGACGATCCAAACGCTTTGGGAATGGTGATCTCCAGCGGAAAGTTGTAGTTTCAAGGGGACTGCAGAAAAGTTAACAGGCGTTCTAGAATACGGTTACTCCAGTGTGGCCATGTCGCGAGCGTTCGCTCGAGGTTTGTCTCATAAAAGGCATGCCTGGTCGTATGGCAGTTAAAGAAGTTTTTAAGAGAGCCGTTGATGACTGTGCGTGTGGGAGCCGTCTCCTATCTGAATACAAAGCCACTGATTTATGGACTGCGGAAGCGATTGCCCGACTGCGAGTTGAGGTTGGATTTGCCGAGTCGCTTGGCAGATCAGCTGACGGAACGTGTGCTCGATGTAGCCTTAATTCCTTCCATTGAATTTTTGCGAGGTGAGCACTTGTCGATCGTCAGCGACGCTTGTATCGCCTGTCGCGGTGCGGTGCGCAGCGTGCGTGTGCTGTTTCGTAAGCCGCCCGTCGAAGTCAGAAGTTTGGCGTTGGACGAAGGCTCGCGGACTAGTTGCGTACTTGCGCAGGTGTTGTTAGAGCGTCGCTTTGGCCGCCGACCAGAATTACAAACCCTAAGGATCGACAGCAGTCTCGACTCAGTGGAAGCCGATGCGATATTGGTCATCGGAGACCGTGCGATGAAGATCAATTCAGACCGCTATGTGGCGAATTGGGATTTGGGGGAGGAATGGTCGCGAGAGACGGGGTTGCCCTTTGTATTCGCCATGTGGGTCGCCGCGGACCCAGGGGTGGAACCACGCGTGACTGAGGCGCTAATCTGGTCGCGGGATGCTGGCATGAACGCCATAGACGAAATCTCGAAATTCGAAGCGCCGCGATACGGACTCTCCGAAGCGGACTGCAGGGTTTACTTCATGCAACAACTTTACTTTCGGCTAGGACCGCAGGAATTGGCCGGTTTAGACTTATTTCGGCAATGGGCAATCGAATGTGGGTTGCTCCCGACAACCAGCAAACACTTGAGCTTGGTACCAACATGATCGATAACATTCTCGCAAAAGCCATCCAGGGTGAACGATTGAGTGCAGCGGAGGGGCTGGAACTGCTGCAGTCGCACGACTTGGGAGCAATTGGGGCGGCTGCCAACAAAGTAGCCCAGCGAATGCACCCCGAGTCCTATCGTACCTACAACATCGATCGCAACATCAACTACACCAACGTATGTACTGCGGTCTGCGACTTCTGCGCATTTTATCGCGGCCCTAAAAGTGACGAGGGATATGTGCTTCCTCGGCAAGAGTTGCTCAAGAAAGTAGAAGAAACTGTTGCCCTGGGTGGGAACCAAATTTTGATGCAAGGTGGATTGCATCCCAAATTCAAACTGGATTGGTACGAGGAACTCCTCGCGGATATCAAGTCGGAGTTTCCACAAATCAATGTGCATGGATTTAGTCCACCCGAGATTCATCACTTCACAAAGCTAAATAATCTACCTCTGCGCGAAGTTCTTTCCAGACTTAAATCCGCCGGCTTGGGCAGTCTGCCCGGTGGTGGCGCGGAGATTTTAGTCGATCGTGTTCGTAAAGCGATTACACGCGGTAAAGTGATGACGGATGATTGGCTAAATGTCATGCGCGTCTGGCACGAACTGGGTGGCATCGGTTCCGCGACGATGATGTTCGGACATGTAGAAACTCTGGGAGAACGCATAGAACATTTGGATCGCCTGCGGCAATTGCAGGATGAGACAGGTGGATTCACTGCATTTATTTGTTGGACATTTCAGCCCGAACACACGCAGATGTCCCACCTTACACCCCGCGGTGCCTTTGATTATCTACATACGCAGGCGGTCGCGCGTTTGTACTTGGACAACATCCCCAATATTCAGAGCAGCTGGGTAACACAGGGATTGAAGATCGGGCAATTGGCCCTGCTCTATGGTGCAAACGATATGGGTAGTTTGATGATAGAAGAGAATGTGGTGGCCGAGGCGGGAACCGTACATTTTCTGACGCTGGATCAAATTCGAGGTGCCATTGAGGAACTGGGGTACGAGCCGCGGCAGCGGGATGTGTTTTATCATTTGGTTGGTCGCGAGCTTGAGGAGCGGGCTATTGAAGCCAACCGAGTGCGCCCAGTTGCCAAGAATTTGCCCATCTTCGCGTAAGCTATATACCTGTCGCTTGAGCGGATCTTAGCTCCAGTTTCAGTCCTTGTTGCCGTTGATCAGATAGGTCTGATAGACTAATCCCTCCGCGCTCTCCGCCTCTCCGCGTTTTAGAAGATTTACTCCGCCGTTTCGAATCCCTGCTGATTATTAACGACAGGAGATCAAACGCTGAGATTTCTGGGCTACCAAGGACTGGGACCTCGATTCTGGTGACTCATCGGGCTGACAGGAGATTAAACGCGCGGAGTCTCCAAGCTTTCTACTCGCATTTTTTCGTGGAGGCTGATTACGCCGAGTAGTCACTCCGACTAATCCCTCCGCGCTCTCCGCCTCTCCGTGTTTTAGAAGATTGACTCCGCCGCTTTGATAAGACCGCAAAGTAAGGTGCAGAATCTCGAGCACTAAGGACGGCACAATCCAGTGCCGTCCCTCGGGTGATAGCTATCTTCAGGCGTTCCGCTAGAGCTGAGGTTCTAGCGTCCTGCAAAATGAACATCTACAGGCCGCTGGAAGTGCGAACTTTCAAGTGGCCGTTATTCGCCGTTAGCAAAGCGATAGATGCATTCGCCGCGGGAACTGTCGATCATGTAGTAGACTTCGCCAGCGGGATCTTGTCCGAATGCCAACACGGGAATGCCGCCTGCGATAACTTGCTCGTTCTTACCAGCTTTGCCAGCAGCTTCGTCGTAGCTCAATGCCCAGATTGCTCCAGTCACATAATCGGCGTAAATGTATTTGCCCGCCAATTTCGGCAAACGGCTGCTGCGATAAACACGGCCTCCGGTGATCGATTTGCCTACACTGTGATCGTACTCCCATACCGGTTCGACCGGTTTGGAAACGTCGCTACGCGATTCTCGGTTGCCGAATGGATGCGAGCCTTCTCGATCGCTCCAGCCATAGTTTCCACCCTTGTGAATAATATTCACTTCTTCCCATAGTTCCTGGCCCACCTCTCCGGTCCAAAGGAGACCGGTCTGTTTGTCGAATGCGATTCGCCAAGGGTTACGCATGCCATAAGCAAAGATCTCGGGGGCAACCCCTGCAGTGTTCACGAATGGATTATCAGCCGGAATGGCATAGTTCTTACCATCGGCTTTCTTGTCGACGTCGATGCGTAGAATCGAGCCCAGCAGTGTCGAGCGATCTTGCCCCGAGGCATTTGGATCATTGCGCGAGCCGCCGTCACCAAAAGCGATACAGAGATAGCCATCTGGGCCAAACTCGATCGAACCACCGTTATGGTTTTGGAATGGCTGTTTGACTTCGAGAACGATCTCTTCGGTTGGGTCGGCCTGGTTGGGATTGTCTTTGGAAACACGGAAGCGCGAGACGATGGAAGCGTGATCGCTGCGACGTGTGTAAGACACAAAGAATTCGCCATTACTGGTGAATTTTGGGTGCATGGCCAATCCAAGCAGACCCTGTTCGTTGGCTCCGTTGTCCGTCCACTGCGTAACCTTTTCTTGAATGTCGAGGAACATGTGCGATTTCTCGACATCGGGCTTGTTTTCAAACACATAAACAGTCCCGAACTGGCCGGCGGCAAAGAGTCGCGAGTCATCGCCGTTGGCGTAAGTCAACTCCATCAGGCGTAGTTTGCGCACACGTCCTGCATCGTCAACAGGCTCCCAGTCAGCGAATTGCAACTTAGGAAAAGCCAATTCGCCCCGCATACCGAGCTTGCCGTCGATGGGTTGAGGGACCGAGCCGTCTTCGGCGATCTCGCGCACTTTAATATTGCGGAACGAAACCAAGTTGCCGTGATCTTGTAGGCATATATGCCCTTCACCAGCCGCGCCGAAGCCTTCCATTTTGGCGAACTTGCTGGCCGCAACTAACTCTTTCCACTTGGCATCGCCCATTTTGAAACGATAGTAAAGTTGTCCATTCATGGAAACTTCGCACTGTTGCGGAGCGATGCGCAGGAACAACTGATTCCATTGACCTGCAGGGCGCGTTGCGTCCAGCACGCCTTGTTCATTCTTGACCCAACCCGGGGCGGTTGGTTTATAGAGTTGATACAGCCAGCCAGCCTTTTGTGCATCGTGTCCGGCAACGTTGTCTTGGATTTGAACTTCAGGTCCACTGTGCCATGGTTTGGGATTGTTTTCGGTGACATGGAACAGAAGGCCACTGTTCCCACCTTCTGAAATGTTGTATTCGAGCGACAATTCAAAATACTTGTACTTTTTCTTAGTGATTAAATCGCCGGCGTTCTTCCCTTCGCGAATCAGGGCGCCATTTTCGATTTTCCATCCGTCTGAAATCACTTCTTTTTGATAGTTTCGCCATGCATCGGCGGATTTGCCATCGAACAACAACTCCCAGCCACTAAGTTTTTCTGGGCGAGTTAATTGGTTTAGGCCAACTTCTTCTGCGCGGGTTGCATCTGGTGGAACGATCAAACAAGCAAAAACGCTTAGCAGCAGCCAAGCCGTCGATCTAAATTGGGTAAGACGCATGGGTGGGCCTCAAAAGGGAAACCGGTGGATTTGGAACCAGACGGGAACTTGCCGGATGTGAACTTCATAGTTTAGCACATTGAGCACGCGGTTACTTTAGTTGCCTTTAGGCTTCCAGTAAAGTCGCCAGGCTGGCCACTTGCTACAATTCGGGGGCGCTCTGCTGCTTTGCGTTAGGAGAACTTTCCCTTGTCGACTGAATTGCTTGCCCTAGTTTCTTTGTTGCCTATCGCGGCCGTGGCCTTATTCCTGGTCATTTTGCGTTGGCCGGCAAGCCGTGCCATGCCCATCGCGTATGTGCTAGCCGTCCTGCTTGCATTGGCAGTTTGGCGAGTCCCGGCGGCGCAAGTAGGGGCGGCTTCAGTAAAGGGCATCATCATTGCGGTGGAGCTTTTGACAATTATTTTTGGTGCGATCCTGTTGCTCAACACCCTGCGCGAAAGTGGCGCGTTGCAAACGATTCGCACTTCCTTTAGCAATATATCTGCGGATCGGCGGATTCAAGTCATCATCGTGGCTTGGCTGTTCGGATCGTTCATCGAAGGCGCGGCCGGGTTCGGAACGCCTGCTGCGGTAGCTGTGCCATTGCTGGTGGGACTGGGGTTTCCCGCGCTAGCTGCGGTTATTGCGGGCATGATCATTCAAAGTACTCCTGTTTCGTTTGGAGCCGTAGGCACACCGATCTTGGTCGGAGTATCCAACGGATTGGCCGGCGCGGGCACAATCGATGACTTTGCAATGACCGAGGGATTCGAAAGTGGTCGAGCTCTGTTGACTTCAATTGGTCTGCGGGTTGCCTTTCTGCATCTGATCGGTGGCACAGTTATTCCTTTGTTTGTGGTGTCGATTCTTACGGGCACATTTGGAAAGAATCGAAGCTATGCCGAGGGATTGCAGATTTGGCCATTCGCATTGTTCGCCAGTTTTGCCATGACCATTCCGTATTTGGCTGTTGCCTACTTGCTGGGCCCGGAGTTCCCATCCTTGATTGGAGGCTTAGTGGGTCTAGCCATTGTGGTACCTGCCGCCAAGTCTGGATTCCTGACACCCCTGGCCAGCAGCGTCTGGGACTTCGAAGCGTCTGACCGGTGGGATCGCGAGTGGAGTGCCGACGCCCACGTGTCCGGAGTGTCGGCTGCGCACGATCATAATTCGCATCGACGGAATCCGAGTTTGATCGTTTCCTGGCTGCCTTACCTAATCGTGGCCTTACTATTAGTGGTGACCCGGCAGCGGTACCTGCCTGGAATAGAGTTTTCGCCTGAAGCTCTGGTTAAGTCCGTGAGTATGTCTGTGAATAGGATTTTCGGTACCGAGATTTCATATGAGATTCGACCGCTTTATCTGCCCGGCACTGTATTCTTAATCGCGTCGCTGTGCACTTATTTCATGCACGGCATGCGGCCGCGCGAATACTTGAATGCGTGGAGCTCCGCCTTTCGTACGATAGTATCTGCATCGGTAGCGCTGATCTTTACAGTTCCGATGGTGCAAGTATTCATCAACAGTCAGGGTGGATTGGCTGGCTACGATGAAATGCCCATCGCCTTGGCCAGCGGTGTCAAGAATCTAGTGGGCGAGGCTTGGCCATTGTTTTCAACGTTCATTGGCGGTATCGGTGCCTCCGTGGCCGGAAGCAACACGGTAAGCAACATGATGTTTGCGCTGTTTCAGTATGAAGTTGGCGTGCAGATTGGTGTTGATCCTAGCTGGGTGGTGGCTCTGCAAGCGGTGGGAGGTGCGGCGGGCAATACAATTTGCGTGCACAATGTGGTTACCGCTTCGGCGGTGGTAGGCTTGATCGGTAAAGAAGGGTTGGTGATTCGCAAGACGCTGCCAGTATTCACTTATTACGCATTGCTGCTGGGTGCAGTAGGATATAGCGTCGTTTGGTGGCCAGAAAAGGGTGCCTTCAACATCGGGACGATCCTCGCATTGATGCTTTGTGTTGCTGTAATCGCCATAGTTGGCTTGAGTCGAGCGAACACGAAAAGCAGGGATCTTGAGTCGGCTAATTAATTGGAGTAACAATCAACGATGGATTTGCAACAAGTTGCACCTGGAAGAACGCGTATAGGTTGGATTGGTACAGGGGTTATGGGGGCCAGCATGTGTGGCCATCTGCTGAAGGCTGGCTTTGCAACCACCGTTACAACGAGGACTCGAGAGAAAGCTCAGTCGCTGCTCGAACAGGGTGCCACCTGGGCTGCGACACCGCGCGAAGTGGCAGAGCAATCCGACGTAATTTTTGCGATTGTCGGGTTTCCTCGAGACGTTCGCGAAGTCTTTCTTTGTCCTCAGCAGGGCGCGCTGGCTGGCAGTAAAGCAGGCAACGTTCTAGTGGATATGACCACCAGCGAACCCTTGTTGGCGGTTGAAATCTACAAAGCGGCCATGTCGAAGGCCGTGTATGCGCTCGATGCGCCCGTCTCGGGTGGCGACAAAGGGGCCCGAGAAGCGATCCTGTCGATCATGATCGGCGGTGACGCCGAAGTGGTGAACGCCCTGCAGCCGTGCTGGCAGGCAATGGGAAAAACGATTGTGCATCAGGGGCCTGCGGGCTGCGGGCAACACACCAAGATGGTCAATCAGACGCTTATTTCGAGCATGATGATCGGTGTTTGCGAAGCGCTGATCTATGGTCATCGCGCAGGGCTCAATCTCGAGACGGTGATGCAGTCGGTTGGCTCGGGAGCGGCGGGGAGTTGGTCGCTAACCAATCTTGGCCCGCGCATCATTGCCAACAACTTCGATCCCGGATTCTATGTCGAGCACTTCGTTAAAGACTTGGGTATCGTGCTTTCCGAAAGCAAACGCATGGGGCTATCTATGCCTGGGCTCGCGCTTGCAGAGCAATTGTATTTGTCCGTGCAAGCACAAGGTTGGGGCAAGAACGGCACGCACGCCCTCACCTTGGCACTGGCGGAAATGTCGGGATTCGACTGGAAATCTCGCTAATATTACTGTTGCCCTTTTTTCTTTAATTGGTCCAACCATTCATACATGTTAAATCGCTTCGGGAAAGCCACTTGATGTTGCGTTGCCCATTGCTCCCAGAGTTGAATCATTTCATCGCGTTGGGCACTGTTGCTGGTACTCAAGTCGTGCATTTCGGTGCGATCGGCTGCAAGATCGTAAAGCTCCCAAGGCTTCTCGTACTCGCGGACTAGTTTCCACTGCCCCCAACGAACGGCGGCATTGCCTTCGTGTTCCCAGAATATGGGTTCGCTATGTACGGGCTGGTCCTGTCCCTTCAGCAAGGCTGCAAATGAAACGCCGACGCAGGCGGGTTTGTCGCTGGGGTATTGCGCAGCGGACAACTCGACGCAGGTCGCCATGATGTCAGGCAGGTAGGCGTATTGGCGAGTAAATTGACCCTGGCTCCCGGCAGGAATGCCAGCTGGCCAATGCGCGATTAGAGGCGTGTTGGCTCCGCCTTCGTGCAGGAAATGTTTATAGAGTCGAAACGGTGTATTTGAAGCGTTGGCCCAAGCCAATCCCTGCCGTACGCCTTCGGTGTCGCCCGGCGGATTCCTGACCATTTCGACGCTGCCCTTACCGAGCGTCCCGCCTTCTTGACAGGCTCCGTTGTCGGATAGGAACAGAATCAACGTATTATGTAGTTTGTTCAGTTTTTCCAAATGTTGAACGAGCATGCCTACGTTTTGATCGATCGAATCAATGCAGCCAGCATAGGCGGCCATAATTGCATCGAGGTCGACGCGTTGTTGGTGGTTTAAAGATTCCCAGGTTGGTCCAACGTGGGGAGCAGGCAGGATATCGTCAGGCCACATCCCCAACTCTTTTTGCTTGGCCAATCGCGAGCGCATTAGTGCTTCCCAGCCCCGAGTATATTTGCCGCGATACTTTACAAAGTCATCCCACTTTGCGTTCAGCGGCCAGTGCGGTGCGTTGTAGGCGACATATAGAAAGAAGGGCTTGTCGTCGTCTCGGGCCACTGCGTCGCTCACATACTCGCAGGCTTTGGTTGTAAAGCGATCCGTCGCATAAAAACTCGCATCGGTTTCCACACTGGTGTTGCCTTCGGTTATGTTGCGATCGCCGCTGGGCAGAGAGACCACCATAGTAGCGGTCAAACCCACGTTGCAGCGGCCAATCGTCGGGTGACTCAATGCCAAGATGCCATTTGCCAGTCATCAATGTGTGGTAGCCAGCCGTTTTTAGTACCTGGGCCAAGGTGACGCAGTTATCATTCAAGTGACCCTGGTAGGGCCCCTCGATTCCAAGCGGTTGATTGGGCGGTGCAGTCATGTGTCCAATACCAACTTGATGCGGATGCAGTCCGGTCATCAAGCTTGCCCGCGTTGGGCAGCAGCGTCCAGCATTATAAAATTGGGTAAAACGCAGACCTTGGCTGGCAAGTTGATCGATATTGGGAGTAGCAATCTCACTGCCATAACAGCCAAGATCCGAATAGCCCATGTCGTCCACCAAGATGATCACAATATTGGGGCGCTCGACGCTAAACAGATTGCTGGTCGCTAGTACGACCCATGCAGCAAAGCAAAACGAACAGTTTAGAAATAGTCTTAACATATTGGTTGGGGATCTATTGGTTATGCGAAGGGATCAATTAAAGAGGACGCTTGGCGGGGGGATGTGTTGCCAAAATGCCCATCAGTTGTTGCACTATTTCCGGGTGGACAGACGCCAGATTCTTCGTCTCCAGTGGATCGGCCTGGTAGTCATACAATTCGTATACCGGGTCGGGTTGTCCACCTTCAAATGGATTCCAGGCCACCAGGCGATAGCGTTCGGTTCGAATCGCTTGGCCAATTCTCTTGCCGCGCGGAAAGCAATGGTAGGCATGGTCTCGCACGGACTGGGTTGGGTCGAGCAGGATTGGCAGCAAGCTTTTTCCGTCGATGGGTTGCGGTCCTTGCGGTGCGGGCAATCCCGCCAGCTCGCACAATGTTGGAAAGATATCAACCGATTCCACCAGGGCCGAACTAGTGCTGCCCGACTGAGTGAACCCTGGTGCGGAAATTAGCATGGGAATGCGATTGGCTTGCTCGTAGTTGGTGTGTTTGGTCCACATGCCGTGATCGCCGAGGTGATAACCGTGATCTCCCCAGAGCACGATGATGGTGTTCTCATCCAGCCCGAGACGAGAAAGCTCATCGAGCACGCGGCCTAACTGTGCATCCATGTAGCTCATCGACGCATAGTAGCCGTGAATCAATGTGCGCGTCATCTCTTCGGTCAGCGGTGGATCGTTGGGGATGGGCTTGTATTGGTTGAGTTCCATAATTGTCTTGCCGGCAAAATCGGGTGCATCGCTGGGGGGCACACCAATTTCCGCCAGCGGTAAAGTATTGGGATCGTAAAGGTCCCAATATTTTTTCGGTGCGCAGTAGGGTAAATGGGGCTTGGTAAAACCAAGCGCTAGAAAGAACGACTGACCGGATGCTTTGTAGGCTTGCAATCGTTGGATTCCTTCGTTGGCGATGCGCCCGTCGGCATACGCGTCATCCTCGACATCGGATTTTTCCCAGGCTGCACCGCGCGGTAAATCTTTTGCAGGCAGATTACTGAATAAGGCCTCTTCACGGGTCATCTGGCCTTGGGTGCTATCCGGTAAGACGTAGTCGATTACCTTGTCTGCCTTGAAAGGGATGCTCCAGGAGACGTCATCGCCAACATTGCCGTGCCCAATGTGAAAGACTTTTCCAACGCCCGCTGTGTGGTAGTCGTTCTGCTTGAAGTGCTGCGGCAAAGTCACTGCTTCAGGCACGGCTTTTCTAAAGTTCGTGCCCAGACTGTAGACGCCCAGCGAGGTTGAACGCGAGCCGATTAACAGGTTGTTTCGCGATGGCGCGCAAACGGCTTGGTTGCAGTAAGCGCTGTCAAAACGAATACCGCGGGCGGCCAGAGCATCGAGATTGGGAGAGTGGACCCAATCCACTCCATAGGCACCAAATGACGGCTTGAGGTCGTCAACCAAAATCAATAGCACATTTTTGCGCTCATTGGCACACGTCGTTTGAGCAACTAATAAAAATAAAATCAGTGTTAAGGTATGCGTAGTCATGGGGACCTTCGTGTCGTGAAATCAGAAGAGTTGATATCCTAATCAATTTCCACGCTCACCGCTAACTGACAATAATCGCCTGCGTGGTCCTAGTCCGACTTTAGCGAGTTGCCAATTAAACGATAAAGGAGTCGAGTATGCCGTCAGCCACGACACGTCGATCGAGCGAGGTTTCGATCGGACAGTACTTAATCAATCGCTTGCAAGACTATGGAATTGCGGCGGTGTTCGGGATACCTGGCGATTACGTGCTCTCTTTCTATAGCATGCTGGAAGAAAGCCCCCTGGACGTTGTGGGGTGTACGCGCGAGGACTGCGCTGGATTTGCTGCGGATGCCTACGCTCGGCTTAATGGGCTGGGTGCGCTTTGCATTACTTACTGCGTCGGCGGTTTGAGCGTCTGCAATAGCGTAGCGGGTGCATTTGCTGAAAAGTCGCCGGTAGTTGTGATCAGCGGCGCACCGGGACTCAACGAACGGCACAATAATCCACTGCTACACCACAAAGTGCGCGAATTCCGCACTCAGATGGAAGTTTTCGAAAAACTTTGTATCGCTGCTACCGAGTTAATCGATCCGCTTACAGCCTTCTCGGAGATCGACCGCATCTTGGATGCAGCCGATCGCTACAAGCGTCCTGTATACATCGAGATTCCTCGCGATATGGTACATGTCGTCCCGGTAACGGCCCATGCCTATCGTCGCCAACAAATCAAAACAGATCAGGCGGCGCTCGCGGAAGCAATTAGCGAAGCAAGCGGATTGATTGGCCAAGCCCGTCAACCGATCATTATCGCCGGAGTCGAAATCCATCGCTTCGGATTGCAGGACAAAGTACTCGAGTTGGCAGAACAGGTGAAGCTGCCGATTGCATCAACCCTGTTGGGCAAGAGTGTGATCCGCGAAACACATCCGCTGTATGTCGGCGTCTATGAAGGGGCGATGGGGCGAGCGGAAGTGACTGAATTCGTTGAACAGAGCGATTGTGTCGTGCTGTTGGGAACCTTTATGACGGACATCAATCTCGGCATCTATACGGCAAATCTCGATCTCAAAAAATGTATTTATGCCACCAGCGAACAGCTACAGATTTCGCACCATCACTACCACGCTCTGCCGCTCGATCAGTTTATCTCGGGCTTGATTGCCAGCAGGCCTCGACCGGCCACACGTGAGATTCCAAGTGTTTTGAAACAGCGCGCCTCCGATTCATTTGTGCTCGAGCCGGAACAACCATTGCGCGTTAGTCGAATGATGCCAATCATCAATCAGCGATTGGAGGAAAGCAATATTGTTATCGCAGATATTGGCGATTCCCTGTTTGGCGCCACCGAGCTGGTGGTTCATGAGCAAACGGACTTTCTAAGTCCTGCGTACTACACTTCGATGGGGTTTTCAGTGCCGGCCACAGTGGGAGCCTGTGTGGCCAAGCCAGATCAGCGCGTGGTGACGATTTGCGGTGATGGCGCGTTTCAGATGACCGGCAACGAACTGTCGACGATCATCCGTCGGGGTTATTCGCCCATAATCATCATTCTCGATAATCACGGTTATGGCACAGAGAGATTCCTGCACGCGGGAGAATGGAAGTACAACGAAATCCACCCGTGGAACTACCATCGCTTGCCGGAAATTTATGGGGGAGGTCGCGGTTATCTTGTTTCAACAGAAGGCGAATTTGCCGCTGCCTTGGAGTCCGCTTGGAGCGACAAATCGTGTGTGCAGATTATCCAAGCTAAGTTGCAAGAAGGCGATGCGAGCACCACGTTGCTGCGACTGGCCGAACGACTCGGGCAACGCGTTCAGGGTGGTGATAAGCAGTAAGGCGCGTAGCCAATGCTACGAGCCCTGGTATGCTGCTGCGAAGTGCGCATAAAAGCTTGAACCGCTCTTTATTCGACAGTTAACTTGCGGCGATAAATGGTGTTGCCGTGAGTTATGTAGAGATAAGAATGATTTGTGCCCGCCAATGTACAGCTCGTCAACGGCTGCTGTGGGTCCACCTTGGGTAGGACTCCGCACAGACGCCCAGTCGGATCGAAGACTTGAACTCCGACTGCGCTCGTAATGTAGAATCTGCCGGACTTGTCGACGGCCATGCCGTCGCCCCGCGAAGCAATCTGAACCGGTGGGGCTTCGTTGAATCTAAATTCTCCCGCCGGATCAATGGCTAACCGCATAGTCATCGTCGGCATTTTGGCATCGAGCTGAGTAGCCGCGTCGACGCGGAATGTCCAGGTAAATTCTCCACCGGAATCTGAAACAGCCAAAGTCCCACCATCGTTGGAGA
The DNA here is from genome assembly GCA_041736515.1 of Pirellulaceae bacterium. GTDB lineage: Bacteria > Planctomycetota > Planctomycetia > Pirellulales > Pirellulaceae > Aureliella. The sequence goes on along the minus strand of JBGSTP010000193.1, from coordinate 11,302 downwards.
GCGCAATTCCATTGGGACGCAAAATGCCGGTGTCGACTACTTGAGTGTCCCCGGAGTCGATGCGTATTCGGTTCAGCTGTTTTGACTTGGTTTCAGTTATAAAAATGTGTCCATCGGCTGTGATGGCCAAATCGTTTGGGGCTACGTTTCTAGCGATTACTTTGACTTCGCCGGAGAGCGGCGCGATCGAGATTACTTGGCTCTTCGCCCCCTGGCATCCGTAAAGCAGGCCATCCGGTCCAAACTTCAATCCGCTCACTGCCTCCTTGGCGATTTCAGTTTGAGCACCACTGCTTGCATCGACACGGTAAATGCCCGGAGCTTTCATGTCAGAATAATAGAAGTTGCCTGCAGCGTCGCTGCAGGGGGCATCTGCGAAGCCAAGATTGCTGGCAACAATCTCCCAAGGTTGATCGGGAATAAGGAGCTTCAGCAGCGTGAGGTCGCCTTTCAGATCATCTTTCGTATTAACTGCAGACGCATGCGCACTGCTGCGCCAAAGCCATCGCATCGCATCGGGGAAACGAGAGCTACCAAAATCAGCGTTGTGCGCGTAGCCTTCGGCCCAATCGAAGCGAGAATCATAGCCCATGTACGTAAGCGCCGACGCCATCTGCTGATTGGCCCAAGGCCAGCTTCCAAACGCATTGTCGATATCGCCGCTGGTATCGGACATATAGACACGAATGGGTTTGGGCTCGGTCTTGCGAACGAGGGAGGGATATACATTGCCGCCACGCAGATGCGTGAAGCTGCCGACATTCGAATACACTTTGCCAAATTGTTCGGGGTGTTCCCAGGCTACCGTGAACGCGCAGATCGCACCGGAGCAGGAACCACCAATGGCCCGCAGACCAGGGTCACTGGAAATGTTGTAACGCTGGGCAACTTCGGGGATGATCTCCTCGAGCAAGAAACGCGAATAGCGGTCGCCCAAGCTGTCGTATTCGAAACTGCGGTTGGATGACTTGTTGGCCAGGCGCGGTTTCGATTTTTCATGTCCGGGGTCGAGGAAGACGGCAATGGTTGGCGGCATCTCACCCCGAGCGATCAGGTTGTCAAAAACAGTCGGAACACGCCAACGACCCTTGGAATCTCGCATGCGTTCGCCATCCTGGAAAATCATCACAGCTGCCGGCGTATCGGCTTTGTACTGGGCTGGGACATAGACGGCCCAGTCGCGCACAGTGTCGGCTAAGATTTTGGATTCCCACGGCTTCATCGACTCGACGGAACCCTGCGGAACATCTTCGCGAACCAGAGCGTCGGGATGGGGCTGCCACTCCGGCCTGGATTCGGTAGAAGGTATTTTCGTTGACTCTGCCTTGTCGTCCCATAGCCAGCGGAGGGCGGCGGGCAATTCCAACCCACCCCATTGTCCGCTGTGTCCACCGTCGGTCATCACAAATTGGAATTGGTAACCAGCAAATTGTAACGCAGCAGCCATGTCGCGGTTTGCCAGCGGCCAATTGCCATGCAGGTTGTTTAGGTCGTGCTCGCCCTCCTGCAAATATATTTTGAGAGGCTTGGGGTTGGGTTTGGTTTTGCGTATCAGCCCCGGATAAGCCCAGCCTCCACGGATGTTGGTGAAGCTACCGATATGGCTGAGTACTTTTCCAAATTGATCAGGTCGCTCCCAGGCTACGGTAAACGCGCAAATGCCACCCGACGAAATTCCGCAAACGGCTCGATCCTTGGGGTCCGAAGAAATATTTAGTCCCTCCAAGGCCACCGGTAGGAATTCGTCGATGAGGAACTTCGCATATCGATCTCCCAGCGAATCGTATTCGAAAGAACGATTGCTGCGATTGGCAGCGCCGGGTCTGCTGGCCTCAATCGTTCCGGGATCCACAAAAACAGCCACGGTAATCGGTATGGCTTTCTGGTGAATCAAGTTGTTCAAGACGACCGGCACCCGGAACGAGCCATCTTCCTTGGCATAATTCGAACCATCCATGAAGACCATCAAGTTGGCTGGTTTATCTTTTTGATACTGCTCTGGCACATAAACGCTGTACTTGCGGACCGTTCCTGGAAACTGGTGGCTATTGGAGAAAGTGCCAGCGCGCAGCTTTCCGGTTGGAACTCCGGGCTGCACTTGTCGATCTGGGGATTCAGGCTGCGTCTGAGCTAGCAGCAATGTGGACGGAATGAAGAGCGCGATCAGTCCGATCAGAAGGCGATGTTTGAGTTGCATGTTGGTGGGTTCGGCTATGGGGTGAAGAACTGCCCAGCGAAGAGGTGGCAGCGTGGAAGGCCCCATTATCGGCCTTGGTTGAGGCGGATGCAACAACCGCAGGCCAGCAATCTGCTCTGCCAGAGTGGTAGCGGTTGTCCCAACCCGTCCTGGGTGTTCAGAGTGGTAGCGGTTGTCCCAACCGGTTGTATTTCACACCAGCATCGAAGCTGCGTTGTGATTGTAGGAGGCCGGCAGGGACACGCAGGAGGCTGATTTCAGGAGGGCCGGTTGGGACAACCGGCACCACGCAGGAGGCCGTTGGGACCACCGGCACTACACAGGCTTCGCCTAATCCTTCTCGATTTCTTCCGGTTCGGTTACTTTAGATTTGCTGGTGTAAATTGGCTCGGACTTGTTGATCTCGTCGGGGATCTGATAACCGAAGCGTTGTATTGGCAAATCGATTCGATCGTTGACCAAAACACGCTCGATGATTTCCTCTTGCAAGGTTTCTTGGATTGCTAATTTGATCTGTTCTTTGATTTCGAGCAGAACGGCGTCTTCGAGTAGTGAGGGCGAGAGTTGATGCAGCGTCTCTTCGACGACTTCGTGGATCAACCAGCGGTGATGTTCAATCGTAGCTTTCGCGGCCAAACGCTTCTCGGGTGGTACCAGCACGTGGACTCGCAACTGCGTCATCCACTGTTTGTCCTCAGACTGAACGTAATACAGGCCAACGGGAATTTCGTTGCTGGCAGTAACCTTAATACGAGTCGCCTCGGAACGCACGTAGCCAATGATGACGGCGTGAATCACAACCATCAACATGACTAAGCCTGCGATCCAATAGCGTCTGATAAAACTCATTTTGCGTTCCCAGTGATTTCCAGTTTCGGCGGAGTCGAGCGATCTTCGCAGAAAAACCGTTAAAACCTAGGTTTCAAAACAAGTTAGTGTAGTTCGGAAACGAAAACTCTGTTCGGTAAATTGATGAAACAGCCGTCATGACATGCATAATCGATCGGACCGGAACCTTGGAACATTGAGTATGGGCAAGGCTGCTTTCCGGGATTGATGTCTGGACAACGAACTACTGCTTCGCTTTAGCAAAGTCGCCCGCAGTGACGATGACAAAGCGATCGGGCTCGATGTACTTTCGGAGGGCTGCATTGACAGATTCAATGTCCAATTGGTTCAGTTCCTTTTCGAATTTGTCGTAGTAGGTCATGGTGCGATTGGCGAATATTGTGCTGGCCAGCACATTAGCAAGAGTACTGTCCTGAGTGCGTTCTAGTTGCTCGCTTTGCAGAAAGCCCTGTTTAGCGTTTTCGAGCTCAGCGGCTGTGATGCCATCTTTCAAGAGCAGATCTATTTCTTCGCGAATCACCGCCACTAGGCGGTCTCGTTTTTCGGGATTTGTAATGGCAAATAGGCTGAGATTGGTGCGCTTGTCGACGGGATGAGCAGTTAGGCCCGTGCCGACGCTGTAGGACAGGCCTTCCTTCTGACGCACGCGATCTCCCAATCGCGAGGACAGCGCGCCGCCTCCCATGATATAGTTTCCAACAATCAATGCGGCGTAATCGGGGTCGTCGTCGCGCATTGCTATCTGCGCGCCACCATAGTAAACCGCGTTGGCTTTATCTGGCGTTAGGATTTCAATCGCTTGGCCGCGAATATCCGTTCGAGCTGGCTGCGCCACGCGCTCCTGTTGGACATCGCTTTTCCATCCCTTGAAGATGGACTCGCATGCGGCAATGAGCTCATCCGGATCAAAGTCGCCCACCGCAGTGACTTCGCCCACTGTCGCCCCAATCTGTGTGGCGTGTAATTGCTGAACGTCTTCGATCCGTACAGCTCGGTAGCGTTCGATGCGTTCTTCCAAGGTAGGTACATAACGAATGTTGGATGCATCGTAAGGAGCTAAGACGCGTCGTAGGGCGATACTTCCTAGCACGCGAGGTTCCGTCATTTGCGCTTCAGTGCCGGAAATAGCTTGGCGACGCAGTACTTCCAATTCATTGGCATCGAAGGCTGGCAACTTCAGTATTTCCCCAACCAGCGGCATCAGCTCGGATAGTTTTTCGCGTTTGGCTTCAATCGAAACACTGAGCATTCCAGTTGTTCCCGCCAAGTTGACCTGTGCGCGCAATTCGTCAAGTCGATCGGCAAGTTGTTCGTGGTTCAGTTTCGTTGTGCCGCGCATCAGCATTTCGGGCAGAAATTCTATGGCGGTGACAAACGGCAGCAATGATTGTTCGTTGCCATAGCGCAGGTTGATTTCGATGTTGACCGTTCCGCCACGGGTCCTCTTGGGAATCAAGGCCGTCTTGATGCCTGTGCTGAGCGTGCCCCGTAGGGTGCGAGCTTCGATGGCCACTGGATCTGGATCGAATTGTTCGCCCTGCTCGAGTTCGCCGCGTCCAACGTAGTCGGCCAGCATTTCCGACAGGTCGGGCTTGGCGGGTATTTCAATCCGCTCGCTGGTCTCGGAGGGGATGAACAGTCCAATTGTGCGGTTATTCCGCGTTAGGTAGCGTTGGGCTGCGGCCGTGCATTGTTCGGGCGTTAGCTGCTCGACCAGGTCGCGGAACAGGAAATACAATCTCCAGTCGCCTTGCGCGGCCCATTCGCTGAGTTCTACTGCGATGCTTTTGGTGTCGGTCGCTCGCAATTCTCGGTCTTTCTGAAACTGGACTTGAGCGCGGTTCAGTTCTTCGGAGGTAATGGGCTTCCGACCCACGTCTTCGATCGACTGCAGCAGGGTTTGGCGAGCGGACTCGATCGACTTGTCTACCGACAGTCTTGCCGTGAACATGATTAGGCCTGGGTCGTGCAGTGCCATCGACATGGTCGAGGTACTACTGGCGATTTCTGGCAGAACCAAATCGCGATAGAGTCTGCCGCTCGGTTCGGTTCCGAATATGTAGGCCAGCATTTCAATCGCGGCGTACTCGGGATTGGCGCCACTTGGAACATGATAAGCCGCATTGATGAGCTGGGTATTGCCAACGCGGCGGAGAACAACCGTGCGCTCGCCGTCCTGGGCGGGTTCTGTCGTGTATGTGCGATCCAGCGGAATATTCGGAGCTTCGAGCACGCCAAAGTACTTTTCTACCAATTCGAGCGCTTGAGGTTCGTCGAATTTACCTGCCACGACGACCATGACATTGTCGGGCCGATAGAACTTACGGTAAAAAGCCTGCAGGCGATCGATAGGCACACGTTCGATGTCGCTGCGATTGCCAATAGTACTCCGCCCATAATTGTGCCAGTCGTAGGCCGCAGATTGTACGCGTTGCATGAGTATGCGATTCGGGCTGTTTTCGCCGCTTTCAAATTCATTTCTAACGACTGTCATTTCCGAAGCCAAGTCCTCGCCCCTGACATGGCTGTTCATCAATCGATCGGCTTCCAAGCGGATTGCGAATTCGAGATTTTCCGCGGCTTGTTGGGGAGTCGCTGCCGGCAGCGTTTCGTAATAGTTCGTACGATCGAGCCAAGTCGTTCCATTAAAATCTGCGCCGCGATTCATCAAAGTCTCTGGTACTTTGGGATGGCTGGGCGTACCTTTGAACAGCATGTGTTCCAAGAGATGCGCCATACCCGCTTCGCCGTAGCCTTCGTGTCGCGATCCTACAAAGACGGTCATGTTCACGGTAACCATCGACTTGCTGGCATCGGGGAATAGCAAGACTTGGGTGCCGTTGGCCAAGCGGAATTCGGTGATTCCTTCAATGGAGGTAATTCGCTTGGTTGAAGTTTCTTGCGCGATGGACATGGACACCCCAAAAATCAGGAAGAGAGTCGAAGCCAGGATCGATGGGCGGCTTTGAAAACGCAGTTTCACGATCGTCTCCGTAAAATATAGTTGGCATACCCGCAGCAGAATCACGCTCGCAGACGCAGCATTGTAGCGCAATGAACAGACATTGATCAGTAGGCATGTGACCGCAGAAAAGCGTCCGCTGTTGTACGACGAGGTCATAACGTGGAGGACGCTTTCGGACAAAGTTATCGAAAAGCCTCGGTTCTCCGCAGGAAGCAACCAGCTAAGATTACGCATTCGGATTGGCTGAAGCTGCTCCTGGCTCACTTGGGAGCGATGTCAACCCAAACCAAATGATGATCGCTGGCATCTAGAGCGGCTTTGATGTGATTCCTGAGGGGCGGCTCCACTGTTTGCAGGTCTGGCCAGAACACGCCGGAAGCTAACACACGAAAATTGGCGCTGGGCAGTACGTAGTCGACACGCAAATTGCCAACCGAGCGATCGTTGAAATCAGCCGTATCTTGACTTGCATCGCCGGTTTGGCTTCGATTGGCCCCAGCCTGGGATTGAGCCGCGACGCGGGCTCCGTCACTTTGTGGGGCGCCGGACTGGGCCACGAGCGGATGGGCAAGCAAGTTAGCGATCGCAGCGGATCGGCTTCCGCCATCCCGCGGATCAGTATTCAGATCGCCGAGTACGACAAATGCATCTTCGGGGGTCAAGCCAGCCCGTCGCCCTTGATCGTCGACGATGTAGTCTGCCGCCTCAATGTAGTCTTGAATCAGCTTCACTTCATCGTGATTGCGGCAACCGTTGCGATCCTCGGGCCCATCGAAGGCGGGTGGTGTGGGGTGGCTGGCCAGCACATGCAAGGTTCCTAAGGGAGTGAGAATGGGAACATCCCAGAAGCTCTTGGAGCTCAGCCGCAGCTGTTGCCAGGTTGCCGAGTCGTAGTAATTCGAATCGCTGGCAGGATCACGCGGCTGCAAAGCGCCTGGCATCGTTGTCCACTTGAGCTGTTGCAGCGTATGAATCTGGGCTTCATCGATCTCAAAGCGACTGAATAGGGCCATTCCGTACTGCCCGGGAAATTTTCCAAATCCCCAAGCGTCCTCGGGGTCGTCGTTGCTTTGGTTCGCGTTGAGGTCGAGACCACTGGGTTCGCCTGTATTGACGGTCGAGCCGAAGATGTTTTGCATGGGCCAGGCCTCATTGCCGAATGCGTCGGTCGATTCCCAGTGTAAAAAGTTCTGCTGAAATAATTTTGCATTGAGATTGTCAGCCACGAAATCTATTTCGTTGAGCAGAATGATGTCTGGTCGCACAGCGCGGATGACTGCGGCGATCGAACGTGCTTGCTCATGTCCGGATTCGAGATCCTGGGTGAGCGCGCCTGCCTGCTCGCGATTGAGCGAAACGTTATAGGTTGCGATGCGTAGGCTGCCCGTCGCTTTCTCAGGGACGAGCTGCTTAAGTGCTGGTTGTTCAGGCACATTTGGCTCTGCGGCAGGCAAGAAGTTTATCGAATACAGAATGCACCAGGCCACAGCGAACAATTGCACAGCGCGTTCGTTGCACCGACAGCCGAGAAATTCTGTTGCAAGTCTAGGTGGCAAGTAAATTCGAGTGGTTGAGCGCGCGATGATGGTTTCCTACTCTTCGTTGAACGGCAATGGCTTGAAGCCCGGTTGTGGAGCGCGAAGCGGTCGTCGGTGGGCTGCCCCCACGGGGAAAAGTTGTGTGGGTGTGGCCAAGGGCATCAAGCGGTTAGGCTCGATGTGCATGCGGAGCGGACCGTAACAATGATTGAATTGGTCGATAAACTCTTGCACATCTTCTTCCGGTAAGCAGATTGCGCCGATGACTTTTGAGTCTTGACGTATGGTTCCCGAGAGCGGCTCGCGCCAAAAGCTGGACGACATGAATATGCCTAAACCGGAGAAATGAACGGACTGTTGTTGCCAAATTTTAGCTGCAAATTGGTTTTGCGACTATCGATTTCGAAACAGTTCGACCCATTGCGTCAATTTTGTTTCGCATAAACTGCTTCGTCGATCTTGCGCACAGACGGCGCCGCGAATGGCGATAGCTGCGATTGGCAATTCAAGCAAATAGGGCAAATCTTCCAGCGTTAGGCTCCCAGCGACAACGATGCGAATGTTTGTTTGACGGGCTGCTTCGACAGTCGCGGCGATGGATTTAGGGCTAAGCCAATCGAAAAGGCGGCGACCATCTTTGGTGTAGGTGTCGATCAGCGTCAGCTGGCAACCAAGCTCCGTTGCGATGCTCAGGACTGCTTGGGGCGGAGGTGCGTTAGAAAGTACGTGGTCAGCGTAAATTACCGGGACGAGTTGGGTTGGGTAACTTTTTAGTCGCTCGCTGAACTGTCGCAGCTCATCGCGCCAGGAAGGATTGTGTACTAAACCGGACAAACCGACTTTTAGGATCGGGAAGAGTTGTGCTAGAGACTCCGCTGGTTTGAGGGGGTTATCCCGCAGTTCGCCAACGGCCGCGCTGCGATTCGAAAACCCGTTGAGCACTTGCGCCACGCTGGCTGCTTCGCTGAGCGATGCAGCGCCCAGGGAACCCGCGTCAGGATTTTTAAGATCGATCCAGTCTACGCCGTGAGAGCGGGCTAGGTTGGCTTCCGCCGCATTGCGAACACTCACAAGCAGCTTGGGTTTGAGTTGGTCAAGACGGTCGGGGGCGCACGGCTGGGAAAAGACGCCTAAATCAGTTGGAGGCATGAAGCGTGAAAGTCCAGAGATTGGCTAGGCAACTTGGCAATGCGAGGAGCTGCGAGTTTAATGAGAGCTGAAACATTGGTGAAGCGACTGGTTTAAGTTTTTGCATCAACCATTGACTTTTGCGTATTTACCTATGCATGTCAGTCGCTCACCCCGATCGGTCCCCTCAAGCATGGTAAAGCTCGCGCGTGAATTATAGGCTCGTAAGTACAGCAGAACAACTTCCTGAATTGATCGAGGCTATCGAACTAGCTGACTTGGTGGGAATGGACACGGAGTTCGTGGCGGAGGATTGCTATCGCCCGGATCTGTGCCTACTGCAAGTTTCAACGCGAACCGATGTGTTTATTGTCGATCCGCGCACGATCGACGCATTGGGGGCCGTGTGGGAGTTGTTTGTCGACGGAAAACGAGAAGTAGTGGTTCATGCTGGGCGGGAAGAAATCCTGTTCGCCTACCGAGCTACGGGTAAATCCATCCCTACGTTGTTCGATGTTCAAATGGCCCTGGGCTTGCTGGGCGGCGAGTACCCTGCCTCGTATGGTAAATTATTGCAACGCATTCTGGGGGAAAACGTACCCAAGGGCGAAACTCGTACCGACTGGCGGAAACGGCCGCTATCGAAGGCGCAATTGGACTATGCAGCCTTGGACGTATTGCACCTGCCGCAACTGTACGACGCGCTTTCTGAGGAACTGACGAACGTTGGGCGACTAGAGTGGCTGAAGGACGAGCTGGTCCGTCGGCAGCAAAACCTGATCGAGAATCATGTTCAGGAAGGCTGGTATCGAATGTCTGGAGTGCAATCGCTGCATGGCAAACAGTTGGGCATCGTGCGCGAGTTGTGGATGTGGCGCGACAAGCGAGCCGAGGCAAAGAATATGCCGCCGCGGCGTGTGTTGCGCGATGATTTAATTATTGAGCTTGCCAAACGTGGGTCGCCTGATCCCAAAAAAGTGGCTCACATTCGCGGCTTGCACCACCCCGGATTTCAGCGATTTATTCCGGAAATAGCCGATTGCATCGCGCGGGGTTTGGCCGGCGATGTGCCGGATTCGATCTGGAACGGCCAAGGAAAGCGTCCGCGTCCCCCTGCCCTGCTGCAACAATTCCTGACCGCTGCAATGTCCTACCTATGCCGAACTCACAGCATAGCGCCGTCGATTGTAGGTACTTCCGACGATGTGGGGCGATTGGCATCCTACTGGTTGAGCGGTGTGGAGCTGGATGAAACGGACGATGAATTTCCGCATTTGCTGAGAGGCTGGCGAGCCGAATTGGTGGGCAGACCGCTGTATCAGATTTTTTCAGGCAAAAGTGCACTACGTGTCCAAGATCCTCAAGACGAAATGCCGCTCTCGCTATGCGACGTGGATGCGTAGAATGTGGATTCGAACGGCCTTGCGTGATCGAAAGTTTGAAGCATCGAGGTTCCAGGGTTGGCAGCGCTGGCGGCCTGGACTAGGGTTGAGCGAATTAAGCTGTGGCAACAGCAAGCTAAAAAAACACGCGTGCATATACGGTTCAGATAATTGGGAAGAATGAGAATGCCAAAAGGTTTCGGAATTATTGGTTGCGGTATGATCGCCAAGTTTCACGCACGAGCCATCGCAGATATTGCAAATGCAAAACTGGTTGCGTGTTACAACCGCACCGCGCCGAAGGCGGAGGCGATCGCGGCGGAGTTTGGTGGCGAAGCGTATACAGACCTGGAGCAGATGCTCGCGCGGGAGGATCTGGACGTCGTCACGATTTGTTCACCCAGCGGTGCTCACGCCGAGCCTTGTGTGGCGGCGGCCAAAGCTGGTAAGCATGTGATCGTTGAAAAACCATTGGACGTCACCCGAGAGCGTTGTCAGAGCATGATCGATGCCTGCGATCAAGCAGGTGTAAAGTTGGCCACGATTTTTCCATCGCGTTTTCACGAAGCCAGCAAGCTGATGAAGCGAGCGGTGGAGCAAGGGCGTTTTGGCAAGCTGGCATTGGGTGACGCTTACGTCAAGTGGTTTCGCACGCAGCAGTACTATGACAGTGGTGCGTGGCGCGGAACGTGGCAGCTCGACGGCGGTGGTGCCCTGATGAACCAGGCAATCCACAGCGTCGATTTGTTGCTCTGGCTGGTTGGACCAGTGGTGGACGTGATGGCCTATACGACGACTTTGGCGCATGAGCGCATCGAGGTCGAGGACGTGGCCACGGCCGTGGTGCGATTTGCTAACGGAGCGCTTGGGACAATCGAAGCCACGACTGCGGGCTACCCCGGCTCGCTCAAAAAAATCGAACTGACGGGATCCATGGGAACTGCGATTCTCGAGGAAGAAGATATTATCAAATGGGAGTTTGCAGAGCAGTCTGCCGAAGATGCCAAGCTGCGTGAAGAGATGCTGGGGCGGACCAAAACCGGGGGCGGTGCGGCTGATCCGGCAGCCATCGGACACCACGCCCACGCCGCACTTTTCCGAGATTTCTTGGAAGCCATCGAGCAGGATCGACCCCCGATTATCGATGGTCGCGAAGGACTTCGCAGCGTGGAACTGATATTAGCGATCTACGAAAGCGCAAAGACAGGGCGGCGAGTTGAATTGCCCTTAGGTTAGGTTGACG
>JBGSTP010000192.1:0-6358 GCA_041736515.1 Pirellulaceae bacterium | reverse complement strand
GTTCGATCCGCGAACGACGACAACTACCTTGCACGTTGCGATCGCGGAGCGATCGACGATAATGCGGAGCGATCGAGGACAATCTTATCGCGATTCGTCCACACTTCTCGGATCGGCCATGCCGCAGTGCACTTCGGATTGCAGACCCGATGAAGGTGTCGACGAGGCTGGCATAGCAATTCTGCCGATATAGGTTTACTTACCTATTTGCTGATTTCTTTCAGTAGCTCTCCGGCATCGAGCCGCTGACGATAGTCTGGGTTACTATGTGCGAACGTGACGACGCCGTCTTGGCTGATCACATAGATGGCCGGAATAGGAAGTGCGTGATGTGTTTGTCCGGATGCCTTCTCGAGGTCGATGCCAAAACCTTTGTATTTGGTAACCGTTGCGTCATCGACTTTGAACGCCAGGCCGAAACTCGTCGTCGCATTCAGTTTAGAATCTGAATAGAGCGGAAACGCAATAGAATTCTTGTCGACGTTGGCCTTCGTACTCTCAACGGAGTCTGGGCTGACCCCAATCATCTCAAAGCCCTTCTCCTTCAGTTCGGGATAGACTTTGATTAGCTGTTGGGTATGCTTGGTGCAAAAGGGACACCATCCTCCCCGAAAGAAGACGATAACCAGCGGCTTCTCCTGATGAAGCGATGCAAGCGAAACATCCTTTCCATCCAAGCCCTTTAACGTCACCTCCGGAACGCTCTGCCCCTTCTCCAACGGCTTGGTTGCAGTTGGCTCGTCCGCGATCGGGCGTTCTTGAGCGATCGCTTCGGCTGGCAGGGATAGCACACAACAGGTGGTAATTATTAACGACTTCAAAACCATGATTTTATTCCGGTAATAGGATGCTTATACCAATCTTCCACGCAAGGAGTTAAGCCGCAAAGTAAAGCGGAGGATTCACAACCGCAACCCCACGTCCAGCGACTCAATGGGCTGCCCTCGAAAAAAGATCCCAAGGCGAGTGCTGCCCATGCGATGGGAAGGATGATGATCTCGCCGAGTTTCAACAGCATCATCTTCGCCTTTCGGAACTGACTGTAACTATATCAAACCAAGTCGATAAGACACAATGTAGAGCCTTCCCCCCCGCCTCTACCATGCGTCTTAGCGCCCTTGCGTGAGAAAAAGTTTGAATGTCATATAAAGTTATCGTGTCCATCGTAACCACGCACCCAACAGTGACTTGACTGTCGGTGTCAGCTTCGTTCGATTGAATTGGTCGCCCAGCTTGCGGACCGCTTCCGCCTGAGTTGGATAGGGATGAATAACGGATGCGATCTTTCCAAGGCCGATGCGATGTTTCATGGCCATGACAATCTCGCCAATCATGTCACCGGCATGCGCTGCCACGATGGTGGCACCGAGAATTTGGTCGGAACCTTTCTTGCAAATCACACGAACGAAGCCATCGGTTTCACCATCGAGTATAGCCCGGTCGACGCCCGAGAGTGGCTGAGTGAAGGTGCTTAGCTCGATACCCATGTCGGCCGCTTCATGGGAATAGATACCGACGTGAGCGACTTCAGGAGACGTGTAAGTACACCACGGAATAATCAGCTTGCTGGCTTTGGCCCGGCCCAGGAACAGCGTATTCTGAATGACGATGCGCGCGAGAAAGTCTGCCGAATGCGTGAACTTGAATTTAGAGCAGACATCGCCCGCCGCATAGATGTTCGAGTTGGTTGTTCGCAGTCGATCGTCGACCTCAACGCCATGTTGTGGATGCACTGCTACACCAACCGCCTCAAGTCCGAGTCCATCCAGATTTGGTGTTCGGCCAATGCTGACCAGAATATGATCGCCACTGATTCGTTCTTCCCGCCCAGCCCGCGATACTACAACCACCCGATCCGCCCCATCCCTTTCGACGCAAATCACTCTCGCATTGAGCACGATTTCGACACCATCCTGCTGCATGGTGTTTTGGACGATCACGGCGGCATCGACTTCTTCACGACTCATGATGTGCGACGCTTGCTCGATCAGCGTGACCCGTGATCCAAAGCGTGCGAAGCTCTGCGCCATCTCGCAGCCGATGGGACCGCTGCCGATGATGATTAATCGCTTGGGCAGTTCCGTCAGAGAAAACAACGTCTCATTGGTGAAATAGCCCGCATCCTTCAAGCCTAGGATTGGCAGCTCAGCGGCTCGCGCACCTGTGGCGATAACAGCCTTCTTGAAATGCAGCGTTTGATCTCCGACGACAACAGTGTTGCTGCTTGTGAAAGTACCTTGGCCGAAGAAAACATCGATCCCTAACTCAGTGAACCGTTTTGCGGAGTCGTGCGGACTAATCGAGGCTCGCAGCCGTCGCATTCGGTCCATGACTTCCGCAAAGTCAACGTTCAGGTGCGTCGATTGAATTCCATAGTGCCGGGCGTCGCGTACCGATGCTGCTTGCCGCGCAGCAGAGATCAGAGCTTTGGAAGGAACGCAGCCGACGTTCAAGCAGTCGCCTCCCAACAAGCCGCGTTCGATAAGTGCGACCTTCGCACCTAACCCCGCGGCTCCGGCAGCGGTAACCAATCCTGCGGTACCAGCGCCAATAACAACGAGGTTATAGCGGCCATCGGGTACAGGATTGACCCAGTCGATGGGATGGACATTCGACTGCAGCGTCTGGTTGTAGTGGTCAGCTGGTTTCAGTTGTTCAAGATAGCTCATGGTTGACAGTCGATTTTGAAGCGGTGGAAAGTCTCACACAACGACGCGAAGCTCGCAGAGAGTAGGGTCAGCGAGAGCTTCCTCTTCTTTGCGTCTTGGCGCGATTCACTTTTCTCGTGATCCGTAAGTTTGTTGACGACTCGTGACACACCACCCTTGAACAATTCAGTTCCAAAGTTGATCAACAAGCTGATCCTTCGCATCGCGCAAATGAGTCAAAAGAATGGTCTTATGAACGGGATGTAGGTTTCGATTGTCTTGAGTCCAGCGAACACCTTGTGTTCGACGATTTAGTGTGATCAAAAGCCAACATCCATTTTTGATCCATCTCAGATGACAGGAATTGGGACTTGTTTCACAAACTGCAATCCGAGTTTCGCAATCCGTGCATCATTACAGCCTCGTACACTGATTCGAGCAAGCCTGGGCCAAGTGGTTGATCAATGTGAAATCCAAAGTCACCAATGCTGCTCGCAACTTCGTTTTCTTGCATAGCATTTCCGGCTGCTGTGAGAATGGAAACAATTCAGGCGAACGCGCAAAATCCACAAGAATTGGGAACACCTACAGTTTTCTCTTCTTTCTCTTGATTGCGTCTCCACGCCTTCGCGTGAGAAGTTCTCCTGGTTGTGTGTTGCAGTGTCAGGTCACACGCCTTGCTGCAGCCATGAAGCGTTTGATCGCCAGCATTTAGTGTCGTCGTTCGCTTCGCGAACGAAACGCCGCTTATTAGTTCGTTTCGATCGGCGGAGCGAGCGACGATTTTTGGGACGCTGCTAGCGAATGGCTAAGGTGCCTGTTGCGACTCAGTAAGAGCGCCAAGAGCCGTGAAGGAATATCAGTCCATTACTTTCAAACGAACGTCCTTGAAGTGAACGATCATGCCTGGGTCATGCAGTTGAAGCTGCAACATCCCTTTGAGCAGTCGCCGCTCCAGCGGAAGATGTTCAATAAACTCAGAAGCCAATTTGCCATTGATCAGTAACTTAAAATTATTGTCCCTGGCGATTACATGTGCAACGTTCCAGCCGCGATCCCGAATATGTTCGTCCAGTAGGCCGTTCACGATGGGCGTGATCGTGGGTTGGTCATTTTTATCGATGACCAGGCTGTCTCCCCGGTAGCAGCGGTGTTCCGTTCGACCAGGCGTGTGAAAGTCCCAGGCGCCCAGTATTTCCTTGCCAATTCCTAAATGGCCGATATCCGCATGGTAACATTGGAAGTCACGCTTTTGGGTCGAGTCGGGGATCGCACGAATGTTCACGCCCGTGTTTCCTTCTCCGGGTAGGCGGTAACTAAATCGCAGCTCGAAATTACCTATCTGCTTGTTGTGGCTGTACGTCAGATGGCTTCTCCGCCTAAAACCTACACCAACGATCATCCCGTCACGCACAGTCCAAGACGTCGCGGATTCGGATGGCGTGGCCTCCCAACCGTCGAGGGTCTGGCCGTCAAATATCGATACAAAACCGTCCGCAGCAGTCGGGTTATCAGCTGGTTCCGCACCGGCTTTGCGAAGCAAGTTGTGGGTAATGCGCTGGATGCGCTCGTCGGGTCCATGGGGCCGCGACCAATGCGACCAAGGGAGCATATGTCCCGGTGGGCTGGCAAGACCCTGGCACCACCAAATCGTCGAGGCATTGAATACGTAGTTACCTTTGGGACCAGGGTAAATAGTGGCGGTCCAATGCTGCGGATTCACTCCACCCTGCAACGCAGTGCCTTCGGCCACAACTTCCAGTCCCGGTATGTCTTGAGGTGGATCACCATGATACTCCCAACCAATCATGCCGCGTATTGGCTCCCCGCGCTGCATCCCTGTCCCTTCGAAAATCCAGTGTTCGGGCAAGGCGCAGATCCAATCGCCGCCGCCATTTACTGGATCGACGTTGCGCGCGCCCATCAAATATCCTTCGTCAGGACCACGATGCGGGAACGGACCATTTTCTTTCTCGCGGGCGACCGCCAGTTTGTAATCACCTCCATAGGGTCCGCCGCGAAAAAGGATCCTATTCGCTTGCCCAGTTGAACTCTCGCGGAAGGGCGCTACCCAGCAGACGGAGTTCCCCGACAGAAAAAGTAAATTGACGCCTGCGTCTCGCATCGCTACCACGCTCTGGTACTGGCGGATATCCCAATACTCATCGTGACCGTTGCTGATAAACGCTTTGCACTTTAGGCCACGCGCGGGGGTCAACATATCGGAATTGGAACAGTATGACACGTCGTAGCCCTGTTGTTCCAGCCAATACGCCATCGGAAACTCAAAGCACAGCCACTCGCCCGATCCGATCGATTGTGGGTTCTCATAAATCTGCGGATACTTGCCGTAAGGGCGATCAAAACTGACGTCTGCCCACGGACCTTGATTGCCATCGGGATGCGTGTACACCGAGTAGTTGTCAGGCCACTGGTTGTAGGCTTGCCACGTGTTATCCGAACATTGCAACAAGATGTCTGCTGGTCGATCATCGCGGACGATAAAGACCGCGTAACTCTGCCAATAGCCTTGGTCGCTTTCATCAGAAAGAGTTGTCAGTCTCGCCAAATAGACGCCACTGAGCCAATCTGCGGGAATCGTGAGTGCAGTAGTTGGCTGCCAACGGCATTCACGCAGGCGTTTGGGGCCTACTTCCGGCATGGGCTGCGATGCGCCGTCAAAGGGACCAAGCTCCAGCATGAGCCTGGCACCGCGTCCACCATAGTAACCTGTACGGAAGATTTCGATGCGAAATCTTTGCGGTGGGTTGGTCGACACCATGAACTCGATTTGCTCGCCTGCCGCCACGCTTTGCTTGGAGCAATAGCCTTCGATGGCTGGGGCGCGTTTGCCATCGCGAGCATCTAATCGGACTCGCGTTAGTTGCCAATCGCGCGCGCCGGGATGTTGATTTTCACGAACGATAGGTGAGAGCGGCTGAGAGGCACTGACCTGGGCGTGCAGCAAGTTCGCGGCTGGCTGGGTGCCAGAGGCAAACCAGGCTCCCAGGCCACCTACGGTTGCGACAGAGTGCTTCAGCGCGCGGCGTCGATCAATCTTGCTCATGGGGTTTGCTCAGAAATTGCTTTAGGGACTGAGGAATAACGACTATCGTTCGAGAAATGGATGTCCGATTTGTTGTGAGCAGCAGGGCGCTAGCCCAAACGCGATCGCACTTCACCGGTGGCTAGCGCCTTTCCGCTCACTTATTTCTCGAACGCTGCTAAGGGCAGTGGACGCGCTGGTCCACTTCGGAACACTTCTTGGGAAGCAAAGAAACCTGAGGGCATTCTATTCGTACTGCGGCGGCTTGTCATTTTAGGATTCCGGTCACGCTGATGCCACAAGCGTTAAGCCAACAAATTCTTGATTGGTTGCGTTATAATCCCGTAACAAGTTGTCGGCGTACTCCATTCCTCCTGCCTTTCAGCACGGTGCCCAGCATGGCAAAACAGAAACTTGGAAAACTCCTGAAGGACAAAATCCTCGCGGGGAAAACGGTATATGGGACCTTGATTCAGCACACGACGACTGCCTCCATTGTTGATTTCATTCCGGATAACCTGCTCGATTTCGTTATTGTGACGGCCGAGCACAACGCGCTCGATCTGGCCGAATTTTTGCCATTGCGTTATGCATTGGCTACTAAAGGCATTGCATGTTTGGCGCGAACGCATAGTCGTGAGCCGGACGACGTTTCAAAAGTTTG
>JBGSTP010000191.1:0-36558 GCA_041736515.1 Pirellulaceae bacterium | reverse complement strand
TGCAGTTCAATACGACGACGTCGGACCATGAGGTTATTGTGATTAGGAAAAACGTAAACAAGCCCACAATGGGATCCATTGAACTGAGATTTGAAGCGGAGCGATTACTTCCGAAAAGTGTGAGCCTTACGACTTCGCTGCCAGATTACAAAGGCCTACGAAGTGTCGCTTATTCCTGGCATGACACACCTTATTTACTTCCTAAAGAAGTCGTTCTAAAGACATTCGCGGGTGACAAATTCACTTTAAAATGCTACCCGCTAACCGCTGAAGAAGAGCAAGCTCTGCGAGTTAATTCTTCCGAGGATTTTGTCAACCGTGCGCCGAAAGGGACAATGGTCAATCGCAATAGTGACGACGGGAAAGTCACCAAGCTAAAAATGATCGGGACAGATGAGGACTATCAAATGCGGTATTTGGCCGAGCAAAAGAGAGTCGAGCGCGAGTTTCAAGAGGCACGAAATAGCAAGAAATAGGAAAGGGCATTTCCAATGTGTCGCCTGAAGACTTACAGCTCATTTCTGCTAGTGGTAGTCTTTTTTCCGGGCGAGGTGCCCAGCTTTGGTACTGAAAGTCCGAAACGAAAGGATTGCGGTCTGGCCTGTAGCTACGTTGCAATAGCTAGTTTCAAGAATGACTTGCCTGCTTATTCAGATTTTCGAGTCAAGTACCTGGGAACGGATCCACGCGGCATTTCTGCGTTGCAAATTGCAGATATCTGCAAGGATTTCGGTTTACACGCTTTGGTTATTCAAGTACCGGAAGTCGACGTCTTACCGACGCTCCTAAACGAGTATTCCGTAATCGTATTGTTGAACAATAATCACTTTGTACTTGTCGAGCAGGTTTCGTGGAAACATGTTGGAGTGCTTGATGTTCCGAAGCCAGAAGTCTGGACCAAAGAGGACTTCTCACGCGCCTGGGACGGTGTTACCGTCGTGGTATCTTCATCGCCAATCATATTGCCAAACACGGGAAGCCGAGTTGTGGCGTACGTGTTGAGTTCTATCGCTATTATTCTCGTCGGCTTAGTTACCTATTGGATACTTCATCGTTCAAAGCTCTGGGGATTTGCCATAGTTCCGCTAATGTTTAGCGGGTGCGAAAAGATCGAGCCAAATGCAGCGAATCTGCCGACTGAGGAGTACGCGCCGCGCATCAGTTTAGAGACTGCTAAATCCGTTGGCTTTTCCCTTGGCGAAACAGGTCCGTTAGTAAGCAATGTGGAAGCATTGGATTTGGGAAAGTTGGCAGAATCGTCGTCCGAACACGAATTCATTTTTTATGTACGCAACGAATCGATTGTTCCAGTCCGAGTTTCTGGAGTGAAACTTTCCTGCGCTTGTACCGACGTAGTTCCAACAGCTGAGCCCATCGAACCGGGAAAGGCCGGGTTGTGCAAGATTACGATTCGGAGTGGCCCAAACGGAAGACGAGGTGCGGGCATTCAATTTCAGTTCGATCAACCATTTCCATTCGAACGTTCGCTAACATTACGCTGGGATTCGCAGGCACTGGCTGAGTTTGTGGATAGCGAAGTCGATTTAGGCGTCGTGGAGGATGAAACGGTTTTGACCAAATCGTTGCCGCTGACTGTTTGGGATACCTCTCAAGTTGCTCATCAGAGAATGCTGTTGCGTGTTGACGGCAGCCCTGCTGGAATCACAGCCAAAATGAGCGACGACAAAATGTCTGCCGAGCTCGAAATTACACCACTTTACAATGGAAGCCACTTTCGACTTATATTGGAGACTACTTCGGGTGAATTGCTCGACGTTCTTTTGGTACAGTTGCAACGCGAGAATCAACGTCACTTTCCTGTACGGCGACTGATGTGTATGTCGATGAAAAGTTCGGAACCGAAGACTTTCGACATGCAGTGCTCGGAAGAAGTGCTCAGTGAGGCAGCTCAAGGATTATTGACTATCGCCGAAGCAGTTGCGGGAGATTTCAGTTTCGCAGTTGAGGATTCGAACCTAAAAATCACCTACAACCCACCGTTTGTAGAGAGCTCGCTGTCAATCCTCGATACAATTCAGTTGCAGTCCCCAACCGCCGGGAAAGTAGATTGTGAGATTTTCTTTCGAATTCAGCCAGCAACGAAATAGCACGGACGGCTCCCGCAAAGCTTTTTCCCTCGTCGAGATTCTGGTCGTGACTGCTTTGGCTGGTGTTTTGATGAGTCTTCTATTGGTTGCGATAAATGCTGCGCGTGGTTCAGCACGGTCTCTTACCTGCACTAACAACCTGCGACAGTTGGGCATCGCCATTCAAAATTACGAAAGCACTTGGCGGGTCATTCCTCGAGCTTGCGGCCACATTTTTTCCCAGGATTACAGCCCCTGGGTGGCTGTCATGCCTCAATTGGAACAGACTGCTGTCGCCAAGCAGATTTTGCTTGAACTGCCATTTCACGAAACAGAAACAGAATCTCAGTTGCGAGTGCCTGAGGTTCTAAAATGCCCTGCAGATAACACACACTCAAATTATCGTGTCAACGTTGGAGCGCATTGCATGGCGTCCAAGGGGAGCGGTGGTGGGCGAGGCGCATTCGAGTCTACCGGCAATTGGCTTGCGTTGGCTTCGTTTACGGATGGACTTTCCAACACAGCCCTGGCTTCGGAACGCATGTCGGGTACAGGCTCAAAATCCCGCAGTTCAATTGCGATCCTGAGGATTAGTCCCTACATTCCGGACTCGGACGAATTCTTATCACTGCTTGCGTCCGAATCAATTGGAATCCGTCGCTGTGACGTCGCCGGGCAATATTGGAACGTTGGCGATTTAGTCCACAGCTGGTACAACCACGTGGCTCCCCCCAATTTTCGTCTCGACGCGTTGCTCGGTGGCCAGTCGCGCGAAGGCAGACCGCAGGGTGGTTCGGTAGCTGCCTCAAGCGCTCACTTGGGCAAAGTTAATGTCTGTATGGGCGATGGTAGCGTCGCCGCGCAGGATTCTGGAATCGACGTCTCCGTTTGGAGAGCTTTAGGTACGAGGGACGCAAAAGACTAACAGCACATCACTGCAAACGATTTCCTGTATTTCTATCAACGCCGTCTCAGCGCGCAACTTTCGACTGGCTGACAAACTCCTTGTGTTTTGTTAGGAGCTTTCTAACCGTTGCGTCACGTGGCTGCTGGAGTTCTGTGAAGGCGATTTGAAGTTGTTGATCCTCCTCGCCACGCGATGTGATCTGGTGTTTTACGGGCAACGCATCCAACAGATCCCCAGGATTAAAGCCCTTGGGACCGTTCAGCACGGCGATCAAACCCTCGGGACGTTTGGTGTGCAGCACTATCCATGGTTCGCTATTTCCCGGCAAGAAATACCGCGCGGTCGTTTGTTCGTCCCACCGCCATTTACCACCTCCGGCGGATTGGTGAATGGCTTGAATGAAGACACTGAGCGTTTCTGCTGGCCAAACAATGGTTCTCCCTGGTGGAAACCCCTTGCGCAAAGAGTGCCAGCGCTGTTTGAGAATTCGCCAGGGCATCTGCTTGGAGGGATCGGAGGTTTCGACAGCTTCTGCTGCCGGCGCTGTCTTCCCAAGAAAGGCCGCTCCGGCTTCCTTGATCCAATTCCAAAATGCCTCGGTATCGATTTCGGCCAAAGTGTGAGGGCGGATTTCGAGCTCCATCCAAGCTCCAGCCAGTTTGGCTTTTACGCGCGGTTCATTGCCGTACATTTCAACGTTTTCCAGCTGGTTGAGCGTCGGAAGCTCGACCAAACTCTGCAATTGCGATTTGGTAAATGCACGCCGAGGCACGCGGAACTTCAATTTCAACAACCAGGTCTCGGCGGTGATCGCGTGCAGAAACCATCCGCGACTTTTTACTGGACCGGCCACTTCCACGATACTTCGATTGTCCCAATTGGTTGGTGCAAAACCCTCGATCGCCTGGATGGCTTCGATAACTTTGATGAGTATGTTTCGCTCCCAACGGATTGGTTGCCCAGCGCGATCGACGCTATCTTTGGTATGCCATCGCTGTCCATCCGCCTGCCAGGGCAGCAGTGTATCGCGGCCGATTTGTTCGAGTTCCAAATCTCCAACTTGCTCTTCATCGGCGGCGCTGGGGTCGTAAGTCTCGCGTTCCACATAGTCGACTGTGTGCATTAGTGGCACCAGCGCTTCGCCCGTATGACTGCGCAGAGACCCAGGTTTGTTACCATCCGGTTTGGCCTTGGTTCGCGAGGGTTTGGCCGATGGAGACTTCCTGCCAGGGGTCGTTGAACGGGCGTGTTCGACCAATCCCTCAGGAGTGCCGGCAAAGACGATTTGTCCGCCTTGGCTGCCAGCCTCCGGACCTAGATCCACGACCCAATCCGCCGCTTTGATAACATCCAAGTTATGTTCGATCACCAGAACCGTGTTGCCCAGATCCACCAAGCGTTGGAGCACCTCCAGCAGCTTGATGATGTCGACGAAATGCAGTCCTGTGGTGGGTTCGTCGAGCAGGTACAGCGTCTTACCTGTGTCGGGGCGAGAAAGCTCTGCTGCCAGTTTCACACGCTGAGCTTCGCCACCGGACAGCGTCGGAGCGGATTGTCCCAGCGAGACATAGTCCAAGCCTACATCGACCAATGTTTGCAGGGTACGGCGAATCTTGGGGATGTCGCTGAAGACCTCAGTCGCCTGTCCAATTTGCATTTCGAGAACATCATGAATGCTAAATCCATGGTAGTCGACAGACAGCACTTCTTCGGTAAAACGCCTGCCGTGGCAACTATCGCATTGCACCCAAACATCAGGTAGGAAGTGCATTTCAATTTTTAGTTGTCCGTGCCCTTCGCACTTTTCGCATCTCCCTCCAGGCACGTTGAAGGAGAACTGGCGTGGTGTGTAGCCAAGTGCACGCGAATTGGGAAGTTGTGAGTAAAGTTGTCGGATTAAGTCAAATACGCCCGTGTAAGTGGCCGGTGTGGAACTCGGGTTGGAACCAATCGGACTTTGGTCGACGCGTATCACTTTGTCAATCAAGTCGACTCCCTGAATCGACTTGAAGGGTAATTTCTTAGTGGACGTTTTGGCCAAGCGTTTTGAAAGGGCCGGGAAGAGCACATCGTTGATGAGCGTACTTTTTCCGCTGCCGCTGGGACCTGTAACTACCGTAAATCTTCGAAGTGGAATGGAAATATCGACATCGCGCAGATTGTTCGCTCGTGCGCCGCACAATTCGATCCACCCCAGCTCGGCGCTGCGGCGCTGAGCGGGAACAGGAATGGTTTGCGTGTCGTTCAGGAACGGTCCGGTGACGCTGGACTTGTTTCTGGTGAGCTGTTTGGCCGTTCCTTGGGCGACTAGTTCACCGCCGAAGCGACCGGCTGCAGGACCAAAGTCGCAAATCTGATCGCTGCCTTCGATAACGTCGCGATCGTGTTCGACGACCAGCAGCGTATTGCCAAGGTCGCGGAGTTTTTTCAGGGCCCCGATCAAGCGGATGTTGTCGCGTGGATGCAGTCCGATCGTGGGTTCGTCGAGCACATAAAGTACGCCACACAAGCCGCTGCCGAGTTGACTCGACAGACGAATGCGCTGCGACTCGCCGCCGCTGAGCGTATTGGCCGGCCGTGACAATGACAGATACTCTAGTCCGACATCCAGCAGGAATTCGCTGCGGGCTGCCAATTCACGCACTAACTCTCCCGCAATTTCCTGTTCGCGTTTGGTAAGCTTCCAGCTGGTAACTTGATCGTGAAACCACTTCATCGTGGCTTGAGTAAAATCGCCCACGGTCAGCCCGCGGAACTTGACTGCCGCTGCATCTGGATTCAATCGCGATCCATCGCAGGCGGAGCAGGCAA
This sequence comes from Pirellulaceae bacterium, assembly GCA_041736515.1. Taxonomy (GTDB): domain Bacteria; phylum Planctomycetota; class Planctomycetia; order Pirellulales; family Pirellulaceae; genus Aureliella. The sequence goes on along the minus strand of JBGSTP010000191.1, from coordinate 30,753 downwards.
CTTCAGCTACGAACGGGTTGAGTTGCGTTCGCAGGGTTGGACTTAGTTTCGCAGCGTGCTCCAAGGCAGGGAATAAACCGCGCCATTGAAACTCGAACTTGGTTCCCTTTGAGGTTGAAACTTCGATCCACTGCTCCCCAGCTCCATACAGCAACTTCCTACGCTGACCAGCCGTTAATCGCTCCACAGGTATATCTAATGAAATCCCCACAGATTTGCAGAATGCCTCCAGCATGGGAGCTGACAGTTCCGTTTCTGCCAATGTCGCTTCGCTATCGCCATCGTGCATGGCTGGCCACATGCGAATTGCCCCCTGCCGCAGTGTTAGGTGAGGCGCCAGTAAGAGAGCCGGGCTGGTTCCAGTTTGTGTGCCCAGGCCTTCGCAGTCGCTACACCATCCCAGCGGAGAGTTAAATGAAAAGGACTGAGGTGTGAGCATTTGCAGACTGTGTCCACACGCCTTGCACGCGAGGTGTTGGCTGTGTCGCGTAGATGTCCAGTGAATTTCATCCAGATCGTCGCGGGGCTCGAGTGCGAGCATGTTGCCATTGCCCAGCGATAGCGCTAGCTCGACGCTCTCCGCAATACGGCTGCGGTTGGCTTGACTAATCGTAACACGATCTACCACGGCTTCGATGTCGTAGCTGACCGTTGACGAGAGCGCGGGCACATCGTCTAGCGAGACCGTCTTACCATTGATGCGCACACGCACTAATCCCGAGGTACGCAAATCCTGCCACATGTGTTCGGGATCATGGCTTGGTTGCCAAACAAGAGGCGCCGCGAGCACTAATCGCGTCCCTTCCTCGAAGGCCAGCAAGTGATTGGTAATGTCATCCGCGGTTTGATTGGAGACGGGTTTATCACAATTGGGGCAGTGGGGCTCTCCAAGCCGGGCCATGAGCACCCGCAAGTAATCATAGATTTCTGTGACAGTGCCGACAGTACTACGTGGATTGTGTGCCACGCTTTTCTGTTCGATGGCAATAGCTGGTGCTAGCCCCTCAATTCGCTCGACTCGCGGTTTGGGCATTTGACCGACGAATTGTCGTGCATAGGAAGAGAGGCTTTCGACATAGCGGCGTTGCCCTTCGGCGTAGATGGTATCCATGGCCATCGAACTCTTGCCGCTACCGCTCGGACCACAGAAAACTGACATTGCGCGGTGTGGAATTTCCAGCGAGACATCTTTCAGATTGTGCTCGACGGCTCCCTGCACACGCAGCATGGGCGTGGGCAGCACGGCTTTGCCTTTGGCGCTGCTTCGCTTCTTGGAGGAGGGCTTGATGGGTGGTGCAGCGATGTGTTTCGCCAGCGCGCGCCCGGTGTAGGAGGCAGCGCAATGGACAATGTCGTCGGGCGTCCCCACAAAAACGACCTCGCCGCCAGCTTCGCCACCCTCCGGACCGATATCGATAAGCCAATCCGCCGCCCGAATAACATCCAAATTGTGCTCGATCACCAGCACCGTATTACCGAGGTCGACTAGATCCTGGAGAACTTTCAGCAGTAAACGAATGTCGTGGAAATGCAGTCCCGTGGTGGGTTCATCCAGCAAATACAAAGTGCTGCCAGTACCACGTCGCGATAGTTCTTTGGCAAGTTTAATTCGCTGTGCCTCGCCGCCTGACAACGTCGGCGAAGGTTGCCCTAGCTTGATGTAATCGAGCCCCACATCGTGCAGTGTCTGCAGCTTTTCGGCGATTTTGGGAACGTTCTCGAACAGCAATAGCGCTTGTTGAATATCCATATCCAGCACTTCGGCGATCGACTTGTCCTTAAACTTGACCTGCAACGTTTCGTGGTTGTAACGCCTACCTTCGCATACGGGGCAGGTAACCCACAGGTCGGCCAGAAAATCCATTTCCAGCCGATTGGAGCCATTCCCTTCGCAGGACTCACATCTTCCGCCAGTAACGTTGAAGCTGAATCGACCCGGTTGGTAGCCGCGGCGCTTGGCTTCGGGGAGGGCCACGAATAAGCTACGGATCTCATCAAAGACCTTGACGTAGGTTGCCGGGTTACTACGGGGCGTTCTACCGATGGGCGATTGATCGATGGCGATTACTTTGTCTAAGTGCTCGATGCCCTCCAGCGACTTGTGCTCGCCTGGAACATCCTCAGCCGCGTGCAGTTGCCGGCGCAGGACGGGCACGACCACTTCATTGATCAGCGAACTCTTGCCAGATCCGCTAACGCCAGTGACGCAAACTAGTTTTCCTAGCGGAATGTCGACGTCGATGTTTTTTAAATTGTTATGCGTAGCACCTCGGACTCGAATGCATTTCTCATTGCCGTGGCGGCGAACTTCAGGGAAAGGGATTTTCAATTTTCCAGATAGAAACTGTCCCGTGAGGCTATTCTGGTTTTCGGCCAAGCCCGCCAGGTCGCCCAGGCTGACGATCTCGCCGCCACGGACTCCCGGTCCCGGGCCAAAGTCCAAAATCAAATCCGCCGCTCGCATGGTATCTTCATCATGCTCAACCACCAGCAAGGTATTGCCCTGATCCCGGAGCGCTTTCAAGGAGTCGATCAGACGGTCGTTGTCACGCGGATGCAGACCAATCGAAGGCTCGTCCAAAACATAGAGGACTCCCACTAGGCCCGAACCAATCTGGCTAGCCAAACGGATGCGCTGCGACTCTCCGCCGGAAAGCGTTGGGGCGGTGCGATCGAGGCTGAGATAATCCAGCCCCACATTCAACAAGAACTGGAGACGATTGCAAATCTCACGCAGGGCTTCCGATGCAATCCTTTGTTCCAATTCACCCAGCTTTAATTCCGACAGGAATCGCAAGCATTTGTCGATAGGCAGTCGACACAGTTGTGGTAGGTTCAGCCAGGCGTTTGATTTCTCCGGTCGGAATGCACTTTCCAGTCGGAGCTGTCGGGCTTGCAGATTAAGCCGTGTTCCACCGCAGGCGTCGCAGTTGCGCCGTTCCATATACTTCTCGAAACGTTTGCGCGCGCTGGGGCTCTTGGCGTTTCTATACTGCTCGAGCAATTGCTGTATCAGACCTTCAAAATTGCCGCCATACTTCATCGGGCGGCTGCCACCACGCCAGGTAAACGTAATATGACGTTCGCCGGTGCCATACAGCCACTCGCGTTTGACCTCCTCCGGCAATTCTTGCCATGGAGTCGTAATGCTCTCTCCGGTTTGTAGGCCATATTCTTTTTCGATCGACTCGCTAACACTCATCAGCTGATGTCGTTGCCAGCGACCCAGATCGTTCCATCCGCCGAGCAATTCAATCGCTCCGCGACGAATGGAGCGCGTGGCGTCGGGAACGATTAAGTCGGGCGAAAAGGTGAATTGCCTTCCTAACCCCTCGCAAATACCGCACATGCCTGTAGGGCTATTGAAACTCAACAACTGGGGCGTTGGCGGCAGACTGGACAGTCCGCAGGTCGGGCAAGCGTACTCGCTGCTCATGATCAGATCATTGGCAAGCTTCTTTTTTCTCCTCGCGATACTGCTAACAAGTTCGACATCCTCCTCCGCCTGCTCGCGCTCATCGGCCGCAGCCTCTGCATCGGCTGTTTCCTTGTCATCCTTTTCTTGCCAGGGAATAACGATTAGTGTGTTCTCGCCGACTTTCAGCGATTCATTGACTGCATCCGCAATTTTTGCTCGGCTGGTCGCGCGCGGGCTGAAGCGGCTTATTACCACTTCGATATGATGTTTCTGTTGACGCTGCAACTGAGGCGCGTCGGACAATCGCAATACTTCTCCATCGATTCGAGCCCGCGCATATCCCTGCCGCTGCAGGCTTTCGAACAACTCGCGATACTCGCCCTTCTGTCCTCGCACCACTGGTGCCAAAATTAGGTACTCTTCCGATTCAGCTAAATCCTGTAGCCTGGCAACAATTTGGTCGCGCGTTTGGGAGGCAATGGGGACGTCGCACTTGGGACAGAATCCAATGCCTACGCGGGCGTAGAGCACGCGGAGAAAGTCGTAGATTTCGGTAATGGTGCCCACCGTGCTACGCGGATTGGCGCCAGTCGATTTTTGACTAATCGAGATCGCCGGGCTTAAGCCGCCGATATAATCCACGTTCGGCTTCGGAAGTTGGCCGATAAATTGTCGCGCGTAGCTCGATAGGCTTTCCAGATATCGCCGCTGGCCTTCCGCATAGAGCGTATCAAAGGCCATGGAGCTTTTGCCGCTACCGCTGACTCCCGTGAATACAATCAATTGATTGCGGGGCAGCGAGATGCTGACGTTTTGTAAATTATGTTCTCGAGCGCCGCGCACTTCGATCGTCGCGTTGTCCATATTTCTCGGCTTCAGCGGATGGGCATTTCGCAAAACCTATCATTGTAAGAAATCAAATGGAAATTGAAGACCCTGCCAAGCCACAACCGACGCGCTTTGTGCTGCTCAGGCATACAATGCCAGCGAATGAAAAGCGAGAAAGTCACTGGGATTTAATGATAGAAGGCGTGGCAAGCCTCTTGACATTCGAGCTGAAGACGCTCCCCAAGCTGAACCCACCAGGGTCGGAAATTCGCCAGTGGGTTACGCGTCTTCCCGATCATAGGTTGGAATATTTGACCTACGAAGGAGCGCTGAGTCATGGCAGAGGCTCGGTAGTTCGGGTGACTGGTGGCACCGCCCAGCGCACCGGCGAAAAGCACTCGGAATCGATGCATTACGCGCTCAACTCGCCGGAGCTAGAGGCCATTCTCGAAATTGAACCGTGCGCTGCCCATCAGTCGACCCAACTGCGCATCCATCGCTGGCAATGGCTGACTGAGAACGCACATGAGGGGCGACCGAGGACTGGCAGTTGACTCACCATGATTCAAGTAAGCAGATATCAAGAAATAAGTGAGCAGAATGGTGCTAGTGTCGCGAATTGGAAGTTCTATACCGCAAGCTCGAGGATTCAATATCAGCTCGAAGCGACAGACTCGCCAGCGAGTGGGTCCCTGGCTCTTGTGACTTTGGTCTGACTCTGCAGATCGAAAACGTCTAGTCGCTGGCGCGTCGAGTTGATTTTAGGGCCTAGTCTGGCGCTGTCCAACTAAGGTTCACAATTCTCTATTAATTCTAATGCGTGCTTTGCTAAGGAGTGATGTTACTGACGGGCTTGATGCCCGTTTGTGAGATGATTCTTCCCTCCTCAATGGCCTGCATGAAGGCTTGCTGTGGACGCAAGCTATGGTTATTGCTGTTTGGAAATGGCTGCTCAGGGGCAGGGCACTGCAAAAAGCTGGCAATCGTATAAAAACCATCTTGTTCTAGTTCGCCGATATCGCCGAATTCCAGAAAATCCTGCTGGCGATTGAAAAAATATGCCGCCACCGATTGCTGGTAGTCTTGGTAAGCTTGCACGTAGACTTCTGCGTCAAACTTGCTTTGGCCAAACGTCATCGCCCGCAACGCAAGCATGACCTTCATAAAGCTCTGCTCCTCCTCCGTCGCTTGCTGTCCCTGTTTGACCAACTGCAGCCCAATAAATTGACGTTCGACCGATTGAATCCAACGCTCGACATCATTGTCGCGCCGTACGTTGATAAACAGGCTGCCCGGATATTGTCGATCCAGGCACTGGAACACGGGAACCGAACAGGCAGGATAGTCGACCAACCCCCGGCACAGCTTCAGAATATCGAGATCAAAATCGCCCTGGCTAATCTGCTCGTATATCCGCGTGAGTCGAGTTGGATTGTTGTGCTCGTTAGTTTTCTCTCCGTAGATTTTCCCCAAGTGAGCCGTCGGTACGCCCAGTAGACCAAGCGCATCGCACATCGAGACAGTTGCGCAGCGGGGCAAAGCAATCACAAAAATCTTGTTGAATTCACGCATCGAATGGCTTTGTCGCGAATGATTTGAGAAAAGAGGGCTGGAACTAACTGAGACGCGCTGACTGTTGGACCTGTTCCTAGTGCTCTTCAGTTTAAGCTGTTGCGACCCGCTGGAGAACTCGTACTACGCCCGGATTGGTTCCGTCGCAGTGGAAATAGGCTTAGCGCTGTTCGCTCTAGCATCGGTTGGAAACACGGTGGGGTTTGCCAAGGAATGGTTGTCATGTGCACCAAGATACCTAGAATTAAAGGTCAACGAATTAACGCTAAGAAGCCTCAGCGTCCAATTGGCCACCTTCCGTTCACTGGAGTATCTCATGGCAACTGCAATCGAAGCTGTTACAGAACCTCGTGTCCAACATACAGAATGTTTCATTGGTGGCAAATGGTTGCCTTCGGCCAGCGGAAAGATGTTTGCAACAGTGAACCCAGCGACCGAAGAAGTCATTGCCGAAGTTGCCGAAGGCGATGCGGCTGACGTGGCGCTGGCCGTCGACGCAGCTCGCAAGGCTTTCGAAAGTGGCCCTTGGAGTCGTATTGATGCCCGCGATCGTGGGCGGTTGATCTATCGCTTGGCTGATTTGATCGAAGAAGAGATCGACGAACTGGCTGCCCTCGAGAGTTTAGATAATGGCAAGCCCATTAGCGACGCGCGGGCTGCGGACCTGCCACTGGTCATCGATTGCTTGCGGTACTATGCAGGCTTTGCCGACAAGATTCATGGTTCCACTATCCCGGTTCGCGGCAACCATTTCACGTACACTCGCAAAGAACCGGTAGGAGTGGCGGGACAGATCATACCGTGGAATTTCCCGATGCTCATGACAGCCTGGAAATGGGGGCCTGCCTTGGCCGCAGGCTGCACTATCGTCATGAAGCCCGCGGAGCAAACGCCGCTAACCTGTTTGCGCATGGCGCAATTGGCTCAGGACGCAGGGATTCCAGATGGCGTCATCAATGTGATTCCCGGCTATGGACCAACGGCAGGCGCAGCCCTGGTGAAACACCCGGGTGTGGACAAAATCGCCTTTACCGGTGAACATCGCACCGCACAGATTATCATGCGCGACGCCGCAGAGTCGCTCAAGCGATTGACGTTCGAACTGGGCGGTAAGAGTCCCAACGTGATTCTGGCGGATGCCGATTTGGATGCAGCGGCGGCTGGCACACACTTTGGATTGTTCTTTAACCAGGGGCAGTGCTGTTGCGCTGGCAGCCGAGTCTTTGTCGACGAACGCGTGCATGATGCGTTCGTCGACAAACTAAAGGCTCTTGCGCTGAGCCGTAAACTAGGGCATCCACTCGCCAAGGATACGCAGCAAGGGCCACAAGTCGATCAGGCACAATTCGACAAGATTATGTCCTACATCGACAAAGGCCATGCCGAGGGGGCTAATTGCGTAGTTGGCGGCAAGCGTTTTGGCGAGCGAGGCTACTTTATCGAACCCACAATCTTCGATGGAGTCACCGATGACATGTCGATTGCGCAGGACGAAATCTTCGGACCGGTTATGAGTGTGCTCAAGTACCGCGACTGGGATGAGTTGATCGCCCGTGCGAATCAAACTTTTTTTGGTTTGGCAGCGGCCGTGTGGACGAGCAATGTATCCAAAGCCCACGATTTCGCCCGTCGAGTTCGCGCCGGCACAATTTGGGTCAACTGTTATGACGTGTTCGATGCAGCCGCGCCGTTCGGGGGCTTCAAGATGTCCGGCCAGGGCCGCGAGCTCGGCGAAGAAGGCCTGCGGGCGTACACCGAAACGAAGACAGTAACGATCAATTTGAATTGAGCCGTTGCAAACTGAGGCGGCAGTTTTCCGCAAAGTAGCGCTGTCCAGTTAGCGCACCTAGACACTCCGCGCTCTCCGTTACTCCGCGTTTCAAGACTTGCTCCTACGCCACGGCACGTACAACACGATGTTGCGAAAGGTTCATCAAACGCGGCGCGGAGGAACGCGGAGATTTAATTGGATGTTGTTTAGTTATTTAGCGCCACTCAAGGCCCGAATATCAGCTCGAAGCGTCAGCGAGTGGGGCGTAAGCGTGCGAATTTCTTGGATTTTTTTATTTTGCAAGCGACCCACTCGTTGGCGTGTCTGTCGCGTCTTGATGCTGCGCGATTTCGCACCAATTCCTACGCGTACTCAATGAAATAGTGCTCGTGCTCGTAACTCGAAGTACTTGTTTCGAGTAGAAGTACGAGTACCGCTGCGCTGAGTACGAAAAAGCGAAACCACAGTCGGATTTCAGCCCATCGCAATTGATAGCGCAACTTCAAAACTGACGCGTTGAGCTGACATTCGGCACCATTTTGGCGCTGTTTGGCCATTCCGGTGCCTGGCTATTTCGACGGGCCGCTTCTAAGGCGGACTATTTCGGCGACACAGTACACATCATTCTTTTGCCGAATTGCTGTGGGGTGGCTTCCAATTTTCCGTAGGGCAGCAGTTCGTCCAAAACGTTCTGCATGACGCGTTGGCCTTCTTCAATGTGCGCCATTTCCCGTCCGCGGAAAATTACGGAAACCTGCACTTTGTCTTTGTGCTTCAAGAACCCAACCGCTTGTTTTACTTTGTAGTCGATGTCGTGCGTACCGGTTTTTGGACGCAATCGAATTTCCTTGAGCTTGCCGTGGTGTGCAGCGGATTGGCCGGCGCGCTTCTTGCTCTTGTCGTATTTGTACTTGCCGTAATCCATAATTCGGCAAACCGGTGGTTTTTCGTTGGGCGCGACTTCCACCAAATCTAATCCCGCATCGCGGGCGCGGGTTAGGGCTGCTTCGGTATCGAGAATTCCGAGCTGCTCGCCTTCTTCACTAATCACGCGAACTTGTCGCTCGCGAATGTTATTATTGATCCTAGTCTGATCTGAATTCCTCTCTGTCTTACGGTCTTTTCCTGGTAGAGCCACTGTGATTAGGTTACCCCTTTCTAAAAGTTTTGTTGAAAATCAGTCGATCCACATGGTCAAGCAACTAGCCTAACGCGCTAGTTGCAATCGCCGTTTTCCGAATCGTGCAGATCGGCATGCGACACAATCTGCTTACAGGCCGTAAGTATCCCATATTTAGGCCCCCTAAGTCAATATATTGCACATTTATGTCAAAGGCAGGGATAAAATCGATTTTCCGCAGTCGAAAGCCGTGTGCCTCCACCGTCCCAACCGGTAGATCTCATCAAATCCCCTGTGTGGCTCGGCTGTCCCAACCAAGAGCAAAGTGGCTCGGTTTTGCCAACTGTGCACCTTGCGTATTTGGGTTTTCACTCTTTTCCAACTTGGATGTTAGGGCGTCCCACCTGAGAGCTCAGCACCGCAGGTCGAGGTGCAGGCGATAGCTCACTCGCTGTCGCCGAGTAACATACCGCCGAGCCCTAAACCGTCCAACATTGAGCCCTGCTCTTTCGACTTTGAGGCACCAGCCGTGAATCGTCGAGCGAGGCGCGCAAAGGGAAGGCTTTGTAGCCAGATTGGCCCTGGCCCGGTTAATGTTGCAAAGACCAGGCCCTCCCCGCCGAACACAGCACTCTTAATACTGTTGTTGAATTGAATATCGTAGTTGACCGAGGGGCCGAGAGCCACAATGCAGCCGGTGTCTACTCGCAGCGTCTCGCCTGGCTCCAGTTGCCGATGCATCATCGTGCCGCATGCATGAATCAATGCGATGCCGTCGCCCTTGAGCTTTTGCATGATAAAGCCCTCGCCGCCCAACAGACCCACGCCGATCTTCTTCTGAAATGCAATGGATATCTCGATTCCTTTGGCACCGCACAGGAACGAATCGCGCTGAGCGATAATTTCCCCGCCGAGTTGATCTAAATGCAGCGCCTCTATGCGACCTGGGTAGGGGGCGCCAAAAGCAACCGTTTCGCGGCGACTGGAGGTGTTGGTAAAGACGGTCATGAATAGCGATTCGCCAGTCAATACTCGCTTTCCTGCCGACATCATCTTGCCCCAAAAATTGTCGCCCTTACGACTCGGGTCACCAAAAACAGTCTCCATCTGTATCCCGGCTGTCATGAACATCATGGCGCCCGCTTCTGCGATAACTGCCTCGCGCGGATCCAGGATGATTTCAGCATACTGCATATCATCACCGAAAATCTGATATTCGATCTCGTCGGCTACCTTCGAGGTACTCGAGAGTGCCATGATCATCGGTGGCTCCTGCGACGCCAATTTTGCTACGAAAACATCGCTACACTTTTGGCAGCGAACTTGTTTGCCGAGATTCTCTGGCGGAAGACGATACTGCGTGTGGCAGAAGGGGCATGCAATTGTTTCCACGATTTAGTTCTCCGATGGGAAGGATTGTTTTTTATTTTTCCGCCGGGTCAAAATGCTGAATTCTCGATCACGCGTTTGGATTCCCAGCTACCGCTAAAATATCGCGCGGCAAATACGATTGCCATTGCAGCTACCCAGCCTGCAATGACGTACCACCATAGTAGTAGGCTAGGGCCAAAGTAATTCTGGCACAGAACGCCTGACAATACGGCGCTGCCGGAAACAATAATTGTGGCTAGCAATACAAACCAGGTATCTCCGGCTCCTTTGATGGCTCCTACATAAACCACCTGCAAGCCGTCCGCGATACAGTAAAAAGCAATGATGCGAAGCAGAGGCACCAGCAGCGGACGCATGTTTTCGAATCGCTCTGCAGGCGCTCCCCAAGCGTAAAAGGAGATCATCGAATTGGGAAAAAGCCCCAGACTAAATGCAAAGGTGGCCGTATAGAGGGTCGTCATAAAGAGCGCACATGTGACTGTGCGTCGGGCAATTTCGACGCGTCCTTCGGTCAAATGTTGGCCCACTAAGACTCCAACTCCAATCCCCAAGCCGATCATCGGCACGAACACCAGCGCATTCAGACCCAACGCAAGCGTAGTCGCGCCCATGGCTTGCTCACCCATCCGACCAACCTGCAGCATAATGATTGAAAAGCAACCAGCCTCGGCTAGAAACTGCATGCCAGCGGGCGTCCCATAAACCAACAATCGTCGAAACATACCTAGTTCCCAGCTCACGCGTCTGCCGACGCCGTATTGGCCAATTAACTGAGGATCTCGAGCAATAATCCATCCAGCTAACGGGATTTTTATCCAAAATGAAATCGTTGTTGCGAGGCCCGCTCCGAGAATACCAAGTTCGGGAATTGGGCCCCAGCCAAAAATCAAGATTACATCGAGTACAAGATTGACGACAGTTGCGATACCATCGATTGCCAGCACGGTTGCGGTCCTACCCTGCCCGGTTAGCAGTCCGCTTTGCACGCTGTAGAACAGGACACCCACGCCGCCCACCAATAATACTCGCAGGTAGGTCGCTTCCTGGCGCGCGAGCTGTTCACCGTGCCCCGCCCAAAGAAAGAACTGTCCAGCCAACAGGAACTCGATCAGTAAGAATGGAATAATTGACCAAGCTAGCGCCATGGCATGTTGGTAGACAACCCCAATGCGCAGCGGCTGATTAGCGCCTCGGTACTGCGATACAAAAGTACTAACATACCCCAGCAAACCCATCGGTAGGCAAACTGTGGTCCAGTAAACGGCGCCCGCGACCATGGCCGCCGAGGTCGCAGCTTCGGATTGCCAGTACAGTAGTGTCCGGTCCGTAAACAGCGTCAATGAGACGAAGCCTGCGGAGATCATCAGTGGCAGCGCCAACTTGATCAATGGACCAGGGCCCCAATCGGATTTCCACCAATGTCCCAACCGGGCAAAGGGATCCGTGGTGGATTTAATCTCGACTTCAGACACTGTACACCTCAAAACATTGCTGGCGCGAACGAAAAATTATGTTACGACAGGTTTCCTCAGTTTGGCATGCGGCCAGCGAAGCCATCTCGCATTTACACCGTGGAACTTCTCAACCAAAAATCCTCAACCTCGACTTCTCTACCAGCAACTCCTCAACTTACGTAGTCCAAAATAAGGTCTGAACTGAGTCGGCACAGGATTGAGCAGGAGCGAAAGGCGAGTTGGCTGCTGGGCATGTGGTTGAGAAGCTTGGCTCGGTTCGCCGAGTGTCGAAAAGTTAAAAATACGCGGTGTGCGCCCTAGCGAAGATCAGGCACTTGGACGATTCTAATCACGAAGATTCTAACCATTCGGTGCCCTGCGCGCTTGATGCATGGCAATAAAAGGATTCTCAGTTATGCCCGCAAACATTGTGCTCTGCTATCCAGTTGAGGCCCGCCATCTCGAACGCTTTGCAGCGGCTTTTCCCAACGAACGCATAATCAATGCAGGCCAGGAAAAAGTCGGTGAAGAGATTTTCAACGCCGACATATTTGTAGGGCACGCCAAAGTCCCTGTCGATTGGGAGGGCGTCGTAAACCAAGGACGCCTAAAACTCATCCAAAGTTCGGCAGCCGGACTCGATCACTGCCTGGTGCCCGCAGTGATTGATTCGCCAGTGACTGTCTGTAGCGCTTCTGGACTGTTCGCGAATCAAGTCGGCGAACAAACACTCGCCTTGCTCTTGGGGGTGCTAAGACGTCTACCAACATTTTTTCGGCAAACACTTTCCAAAGATTTCGTGCGACGCCCAACCGATGACCTGCGCGGAAAACGGATTGGCATTGTGGGCTTGGGAGGAAACGGACGCAGGCTAGCGCAATTGCTAGCACCCTTCGAGGTGACAATTAAAGCAACGGACTATTTTCCTGTACGTAAGCCACCTGAAGTCCAGGAGTTATGGAGTGCGGATCGACTTTTGGAACTTGCCAGCCAAAGCGATATCCTAATTCTTTCGCTTCCTTTAAACGAATCAACGCGCGGATTGATTTCGGGGCAGGTAATTCGCGCAATGCCCAGGGGTAGCTACTTGATCAATGTTGCCCGCGGCCAAGTAGTTGACGAGGAATCGCTGGTTGTGGCGCTGCAAGACGAGCATTTGCAAGCAGCTGGGCTCGATGTTACTTATGAAGAGCCTCTGCCCGCATCCAGTCCGCTGTGGGGGCTGGCTAATGTGATTATAACCCCGCACGTGGGAGCCCAAGCTGCATCGCGGGTCGATGATTCGACTGAACTTGCCATTGCCAACCTACAAAGGTATTTTCTGGGACACAAACTTTTAAACATTGTCGACAAGACCCTCGGCTTTCCCCATCCCGATGTCATGGCGGTCAATCAGTAACCCCGGACTGGGGAACATTGCCAATCATTTTCTGCTTCGCTTCTGCTGGCGAAAGCTATAATACCCGCATCGAAGATGCGGACAGCGATGGTGGATTGTGAAAGACATTACGCGAACATCGAATGTTCGTTAGAAATTTGCGAGCGCTACGAAGAACAATGCATACTACAACCATGTCTGACGAAGAGAAGACACGAGCCCTTGCTGAGGGCGACGTACCTGTTTCGTCCGATACGTTGATTGAGCGCTACAACTCGCTGCTCGATACCTGTCGTGTGCAATGGACGACTTACCACCGCTTCGTGCGCGAACTGGGCAGTGGCGGACAGGGAGTTGTCTATCTCAGCGAACGCAAGGGTGCCGATGGATTTAATCAGCCGGTTGCAATGAAAGTTTTTTCGCCCGAGCGTTTTCCAACGAGCATGGCCTATCGCAAAGCCATGGAACGCGTAGCGCGCGTCGCCTCGCGGGTTGCCACCATTCAACACGATAACTTGCTAGACGTTCAGGATTTCGTCGATCGCGATCGCATTCGCATCATGGTGATGGAGTGGATCGACGGTTACGACTTGCGACAACTGATGAACCCAGACCGCTTGGCGCTGGTGCGAGAACTGGCAACCCCCGATCGCTGGGAGCACATCGATAGCGTGATCGTGACGTTTGGTCCAGAACAAACTCGATTCAAAGCTGGCGTAGCTGTGGCCCTGGTGCGCGATTGCTTGGCAGCGCTCGCCGCCCTGCATCGCGAACAAATCGTCCATGGCGACATCAAGCCAGCCAATATCATGCTCAAAAGGACCGGCCATGCGAAGCTAATCGATATGGGGTCCGCGTTCGAGTTGGCCGATCCGCCGCCCAATCGCGCTTGCACGCCAGCTTATGCGGCCCCTGAGGTGCTAGAAGGTGCAAGTTGTACGCCGCGCAGCGATTTGGCTAGCCTGGGCTATGTATTGATTGAGATGCTGTCCGGGCGCCAGTGCTTCCCACCGGATACAAATCTACGCGACTTGTTGGAAATGAAGCGTCGACTACCCTCTCGTCTGCACGAAATCCTGCCGCCCGAAGTGGCTTGCAACAGCCACTTAGTCAATCTCTGCAAGAGATTCGTTGCGGCTGATCCTACGCGTCGATTTCCAAGCGCAGAGGCCGCTGAGCTGCTCGAGGATGGCGCTGCGCAATTCCATCGTCAACTTGTATTCGGCGACCTTGCCAGCGAATACGGTCACGATCTGTACATATGGATGGAAGAGATCCGCAAAATTGAAGAGTTGAGCTCTGACAATGGCGAAAAAAACACGACCAACTTCGACAAGAAGCTTTAAGTTGGCCGTCGATTATTTCCGGCGAATGCCGCAAATCGTAAATTCTCTCAAGCTTCAGGGCATTGCAGGCTATCACGGTCTCCAGATCTAATCGTAGCCTCTGTGCTTTACTGCATGCGTTGCCTAACTGCTTGCGTCATAAAAGTTGGCCATCCCTGGCCAATCCGTCGTCCCTGCCACGCCGAAGCGGACACGTCAAATTCGCTATGAAGCAGTCAATTGCAATTTAAATATCGCTATAACTGTTTGCAGATTTTCTAGGATCGATGAACTAACAAACTCGAAGCGTAAACTTGTGTCGATGCGAACGAATAGATTGATTGGATGAGTTAATGGCGTTCTAGTTTCATCAAAGTTTGACTGAACAGGGATTGTGCGGATGTCGATTCATGTTGTCAAGCTAGTTGCCAAATTTTTTGGTTTTTGCGTCACTCCATTCGCGCGATGAAAGCAAGGATGTTATCTTAAGACTTCCAAACTTCGTAGTTTACTTTTCTTCCGAGCTTCGGTCTTGAGAACAAACGAACTAGACGCTGAACTGCATCTTACTCAACTGCAAGCGAACTTGCTCGATCAGATGCTTACCGACGATGTCTGTCGTCGCTTGGGTATCTTTGCTATTCCTCCTCACTTCAAACTGAGCGTCGTAATTCCTGTTTACAACGAGGTGAATACTGTCGTCGATGTCATCGCACGCGTGCGACGCACGGGTTTACCCTTGGAAATTATTTTGATCGATGACGGAAGCAAGGATGGAACTCGCGAAAAACTTTTAGCATTGCCTGAGGCCGATGACTTGAAGATCGTCTTGCATCCCGCCAATCGAGGCAAAGGAGCCGCGTTGCGAACGGGCTTTGAACATGCAACCGGTACGGCCGTTGTCGTGCAGGACGCAGATCTCGAATACGATCCCGATGATTTTCGCTTTCTGATCCAACCAATCATCGAAGATACTGCGGACGTAGTTTATGGCACGCGATACGGCCATCATGATCGCCCCGTGCCGCCACTGTGGCACGTCATCGTCAATCGATGGATTACCCGTTTCGCTAACCTGCGCACTGGACTCTATCTCAGCGATGTGGAAACATGCTACAAGGTCATTCGTCGTGATTTGATCCAAGAGCTAGCACCAAGTCTGCGGGAGAATCGATTTGGCATTGAAATCGAGCTTACCATCAAATTGGCTAGAAAAAAGGCCCGTTTTTATGAGCGGCCTATTCGTTACGATCGACGCGGATTCGATGAGGGCAAGAAAATCGGCTGGCGTGATGGCGTTCGTGCTCTATATTGCATGCTGCGTTATTAGGCTGTGCACGGCCGCAATTCAACACCAGCAGATGTGGCTCAGAATGAAAACGCTTTGAACTGTTTGCTGAATGCCAACATGCCATTAACCAGCTCATCACACGACCAAGACGATGCACCAGTGGACTTGTACACGCCCGCCATGCTCGCGGATATCTTGGGGGTATCGGTCCGCATCGTGCGGCGCTGGCATGCAGTTGGACTGTTGCGGTCCAGCGCTGAGATAATGCAGCTTCCCTATTTTGACTTTTCTCAATTGGCCGCTGCCAAGCGCTTAACTCGCTGGATGGAGCAGGGAGCCACGGTTCAATCTATCCAGCGGCAGTTGCGGTTGCTCCGCGAACGAGCAGAAAACTCGCAGGTTGAGTTGATCACAATTGAGAACCTCCCAATTACCGCCGATGGGAAGCGACTCATTCTGCGAAGCGGCGAGCATTTTTTGGAAGCCACCGGGCAATTGCGATTTGGTTTCGAGCACGTGGAGTTCAGTTCCACTGGCGAGGTGACGCCCGCCACCGTTTTGCCCGCCACCGTTTTGTTTGATAAGCGGCGGACCAACCAGTCCTCGCGGCAACCGCAAACCCGACGTCCTCACGAATGCGAATCGCTGAGTCTTGAGCAAATGGTCGATGAGGCGATTGCCGCCGAAGATGAAGATGATTTGGCTTGTGCCGTAGACTGGTACCGAGCTGCTCTGTCTGCCTATGGTTCGAACGCCAATCTTTGCTTTCAGCTTGCGGAACTACTCTATCGCGATGGAGATCTCGCCGGCGCGCGCGAGCGTTACTTTATGGCACTGGAATTAGACCCACACTTAGTGGAAGCTCGCGCGAATTTGGGGTGTGTCTTAGCCGAGTGCGGACAACTGGAGCTCGCTGTTGCTGCCTTTGAAGGCACGCTCGAACAGTACGCGGGATATGCCGATGTGCACTTCCATCTTGCGCGAGTCCTGGATGACTTGGGGAATAGCTGCCGAGCAGCTGAGCATTGGAAGCAGTTCTTGGAACTGGCTCCAGCCAGCCCTTGGGCAGAGGAAGCAAAACTTCGCTTAGATCAACTTGCACCGCTGCTCGACTTTTGATTACGAAAAGAATTTCCCCAGCCTTCGCGCTCGCAGCGATTCCCGTAGAGTCCAAATTCGCCGCAAGATTGTCCAACTTCGTTAAGCGAGAATTGCCTCAACCGGGCAGTCCATCGCTTCCAGGGCGGACACCAATTCGTGTATTGCCCAATCGGTGTCATCCGTCGCAAGCAGATAACGTGGTCCACAAATGGGTAGCGAATTGTCCGCGTGCTTTGCGTCTAGAGTTGGGTCAACCAGATTTAGGCGTTCGCTCCAATAGCTATGGTGTTCCTCCCAGCCGTGCGCGCTTGTGGTGGCCGGCGTTACCGCGAACACAGTGAGCTTGGGACGGCACATAACCGGCACGCCGAGTGTTAGTTCCCCAATGGAAGCCATACTGATCCAGCGTGATTTAGATGTGGGCACGCGATCGCAGGGCACTACACTGGCCACGGCCAGCCTGGCTGCGGCTTCCATCCAGCGTTTGGTGGACTGGGACTCTTCAGCGATCAACAATAGGCTTCCAGGCGAATTCTGGACAGCTTGGGCCAAACTGCCAATACTCAGGTCGGTTACCGGATCGATCCATTCTGCTGCCACGTCCATCGCGGGGAGCAGGATGAACCGTCGCATGCACATGCGAGGATGTGGGATCTTCAGTTGTGAGGTCCAATGCCTTTCGTTCTCGTACAACAGAATATCTAAATCGATGCGACGTGCTTCCCAGCGCAGGTTGCGAACCCGGCCCAGCTCAGCTTCGACGTCTCGGATTGAATTCCAGACCTCCAGAGCAGTTTGACGCGTATCGAGGGCAGCCACAGCGTTGATAAATGGCGGTTGGCCGGCCGGACCGCCAACCGGAGGCGTGCGGAAATAGCGACTGATGCGAAAGCCAGCTGGGCTGTCAACCAAGCGACGGCGTAGCAGCTCAGCCGCTTGCTGAATTGTTTCCAGCGGATTACCAATGTTGGCACCAAAGCTAATCAAACACCGCGCCATGCCGCTCGAAATTGCAATTGCTAAAGGGGTTTCGCGTGAATCAGGGATTCCCGAGCTCGACAAAGCTCCAGAGCGCCGTCGAGTTTTTTCGGTCGGGGTCGGTGAGCAGCCCTAGCTGACGCCGCATCTTTACAACAATGGGTTGCGCAGCCGGCGTGGCCTGATTGATCATCTCCACCGACACTAGCGTTTCCGCACTGTGGGTGACAACTTCCCGCCCACGCGAGAATCGCCATTGGGCGGATGGCCCGGAAGCGATGACGGACTTGGTGAGTTGGCTATTGAGAAACTCTTTGTAGCCCTCCTGCTCTTCCTCGGACAACCCACTGTAGTATTTCTGAAGGTTGGTACCAGTCAATTGGCGGGCACTTTCGACTTGACGAAGTTCGAGTGCCTCGTATTGGTTGCCTGCTGCAAGTGTATCCAGGAACACCTTTGCGTGCGCACCTGCCTCATTGAATAAGTAGCTGTCTGTTCCGAGTCTAGCGGAAAGCGACCAGGCGATGGCTGCTGTGGAAAGCACCAAGCCGACTTGGGCGAGACCGAGGCCACCAATTTGTTTGTCGCGGGATAATTTCCAAACCACGGCAATGCCCAAGCCCGTGGCGATCATCGCTAGTGGCAGTAGGATCGTCGAAAATGCAGCGCACAGGCTGGTCATGCCACCTGCAAAAGCGACATAAGCCAAGCGACTGAAGGGCGGCCTGTCGAATTCGAATCCGCCATCTCGACTCTGGAATACCGGGCGATCGGGAAGCTCTGAAGTAGACATCCGCTGTGTTAAAACCCCCACATCAGTGAAACAAAAACGCAAGCCAATAAATAACAATACGGCCGTTAGGCCGATTTGGGTGGGGCGAGTACGCGTTGCAATTCCTGCAGACTAGTCAACCCCGTGGCTACAGCTAGCACGCCCTCTTCCTGCAATGTCAGAAAGCCATTTTTGCGAGCAACCGGTAGCACGCCCTGCAAAGTTTGTTGCTTCAAAAAGGCACCGCGAATTTCATCGTTGAGTTGCAACAGCTCAAAAATCGCCGCGCGGCCGTGATAGCCTCGACCGTTGCATTTCTTGCAGATTTCGATCTCGATGGGCTTACCATTCGCATCGACTCGCTGTTCCGGCGGCGGCGGAATGAACGGTTGGTAGAGGCTTTGCACGCGTCCTGCTGGAATGCCAAGCTTCTGCAACAATTGCGGCGAGGGCTGGTATGCCTGGCGACAGTCGGTGCACAATCGACGCACCAGTCGTTGGTTAAGCACACCACAGGTGATCTTTACAAAGGACTTGGCAGAGGCCGGATAGGTAGCCATCAGCTTTAGCAGTCCCTCGATTGCCGAGTTGGCGATGACGCGGGTTATTGCATAGCGATGCTCTTCGCTAACTTCATCGCAAATGAGCTTAGCCACTTCTGGACTAAACAGGTCGGGCAAAATAAGCGCATCGGGCTGCTTCAACAACAGACTTTTCAATACGGTGAACGGCGTTTCACCCGCGGCGGTATCGAAGGTATGCTTGCCAATGTTGATCAATTCTGGATCTTCGGATTTGACGTCTTCGATGCTATGAAAATCCCGCACGAAGCGGTCCGCCGATTCCAGCCCAACTCTCCAGGAAGTGGGCAGCCCATGCCCTGGAACGCCGCTGAAAATGAACATCGAGTCGTCCGAGTTGAGCAGCGATTTGAATTGTCCCTGCATTTTCTCTCGCATACCCAAGTCACTCAAGTTGTTCAGCACTTGTTTTTTGGGTTCGATGCGCATAAGCACACGCTCGCCGGTCGGAATGCCCTGACTGACAAAGTTCACGATCCAATCGACCCCTTTCATGGCGACGGGGATTTTGCCTTGTTGTCGCGATCTGCGGTCGGCGGGGTTCAGGTTGCACAGCTTTTTGAAGATCACCAACACTCCATCGCCCGTGGGGCGATCCATGGCAGGCATGGCTTCCCAAAGCCCATCGACTCGGAAGCGAATCGCAACGCCCTGTTGCGAATAATCGAGCAGGATTTGGTCGGCGCGGGCTACGAGAGCTTGTGCCATGATGGTGGAAGCAACGGGGAATTGCTCCATGCCTCGACATGCGATCAGGATGCCTTGTTCGGCCTGTTTGTCGCTTGCCTTGGGCTTGAAGTCGACCTGTGGCAAAGCCACTTCGCCAGACGAACTTGCCTTTTTCTTTTTTCTGATGATCATGCTTTGGAAACTTTGCTTGCGAAGTGGTAGTTTGTTTGGCCGGATCCTGGGTCTAGATGATACCTGGAGTGCTGACTTCAATGCCTTTTAGCGCCATCTTGAGAGCGTCCTTATTGGGCGCGACCGCAAAGGCTGTGGGGCGATCGATCAGTTCCATGTCGATCAGGCTCTTGAGGCTCATGGTAAAATCTTGCATGCCTTCTGCCGCACCGATGCGGATTGCATCCGGCAGCTTGGAATCCTTTCCTTCCAGCACCAGCTTCTGAATCATGGGAGTAAACGTCATGATCTCAACTGTGGGAACTCGCCCGACGCCCGGCTTGATGCTTTTGAGAAGCTTCTGAGCCACGATGCCTTTCATGTTAAATGCGATGGCCGAGCGAATTGCCCCGTGCATCTCTTCGGGAAACAAGTCGAGAATACGACCGATGGTGGTCGGCGCGCTAGATGCGTGGATCGTTCCGAATACCAAGTGCCCGGTTTCGGCTGCGTGAATGGCGGTCATAAACGTTTCTTGATCGCGCATTTCACCTACGAGAATCACATCGGGATCCTCGCGCACAGCATGCTTCATGCCGATTTCAAAGTCCTTGACATCTTGACCTATCTCGCGCTGATTGATCAGGCACTTGTCGTCCGTAAACACGAACTCAATGGGATCCTCAAGCGTGAGGATGTGCTTGCTGTAAATGGAATTGATATAGTTCAGAATCGAGCCGATGGTGGTACTTTTTCCAGAGCCCGTGACGCCTGCCAGCAACACCATTCCCTGATCAAAGTGGCAAAGTGTTTCGATCGCGGGTGGCAGGTACAGTCCTTGAAATGGAGGAATGTAGTTGTTGACTCGTCTAGCCACCAAGCCAACTTTGCCAAGCTGTTTGAGCATGTTGACGCGAAAACGCCAATTGACTCCATCGACTTCGACAACATAAGCAAAGTCGGCCCCGCCGTCTTGTTCGAAGATCTTGCGTGAGCGATCGTCCAACATTGGAATGAGCAGCCGCACCATTTCCTCGTTCTCAACGGGTGGGCGATTGAGCGGCTTCAATGTACCGTTGACTCGCACGATCGGCGGTTGGCCTACTTTCATATGCAAGTCGCTGCCCTGCAGTTTCACTAGCGCGCGGAAGATCTTGTCAACCTCGAGCGGCTCGCGCTCCTTGAGCAGGTTACCGACCAAACGATCCATGGTAGCGTCTTGGCCCGAACCTTGAGCGTCGCCATTTGCCATGCAGTGATTCTCCTAAGATTGCGAACAGGTACCATTGAAAAGCGGTTGGGCCTTACAGCCTCACCGGAATGCCGCGAGCGGCCATGATGCGTTTTGTTTCACCTATTGTATACTGGCCAAAGTGAAAAATGCTGGCCGCCAGCGCAGCATCCGCTTTTCCTAGTAGGATCGCGTCGGCCAGGTGTTCTGGGCAGCCTGCTCCGCCGCTGGCCACGACTGGAATTCCCACCGCCGCCGCGACAGCAGCGGTAATTTCGATGTCATATCCATCGCAGGTGCCATCGCAGTCCATACTGGTAAGAACAATCTCGCCCGCGCCAAGCGATTCGATGTGCCGTGCCCATGATACGGCTTCAAGACCGGTGGGAGTTCGCCCACCATGAATGTGAACCTCCCAAAATTCCTCTGGCTGACCGGTTTCTGCAGTCCGGAGCACGCGCTTGGGATCAATATTGACCACAATGCACTGGCTTCCGAAGCGATCTGCGGCTCTAGCTACGAATTCGGGTTCTTTGCAGGCGGCGGTATTTATGGAAACTTTGTCGCAGCCGGCCTGCAATAGCGCTCGAATATCCTCCAATGTTCGAATTCCGCCGCCCACAGTGAGCGGCATAAAAACTTGTTCAGCCGTTCTGCGGACCACATCTAGAATTATGCCGCGCTGTTCATGGCTCGCAGTGATGTCCAGGAATACCAATTCATCGGCACCTTCGCGTTCGTAGCGCGCCGCTACTTCGACGGGATCACCCGCGTCCCGCAGGTTCACAAAATTTGTGCCCTTTACCACGCGACCTTGTTCGACATCCAAGCAGGGGATAACGCGTTTGGCTAACATTGGCAAAGATCCTGGTAAAGTTTCTTGCAGCAACGAAAAAAGGAGGCTCTCGGAGCCTCCCTCGTTCATTGTCCATTGTGGCAAGATCGCCGCCGAATTAAACCCCAAATGGATTGTCGCCAGCACCGGCCGCTGGAGTGCCAAACGGATCTGCCGCGGGTGCATCGGCCGGTGCAGGAGTACCGAACGGATCCACGGCTTCTGTCGCAGGCTCCGCAGGTGGTGGAGGCGTCGCAGGTTCATTGCCGAACGGATTGGTCGCGTCGCTAACCTCGGGAGTCGGTGCGGCAGGCTCCATACCGATATCGCTGGCTGGTACCAACTCAGTTGGAAATGGGGTAGCGCTTCCTGAGTTGCTTGGAGCGGCCGGCACAACAGCTCCGCTGGCTTCCTGCATGAGGGCGCGGGCTTGTTCCATCATTAATTGCTGCTGTTGAATCTGGATCCGCGCATCGCGTCGAGCCTTCTCGATCTTCGATCGCAGATTACCCTGAATCCGGGCCAATGCACCGCCAACGTCGACAACGCGCTTGCCCTCAGCTTCCAAGCGAGCCCCGGTTTCAAAGTCCATATCGCCGCCCATACCCGCACGCTCGCGAGCCAAACCACGAAAATAATGAGCTCTCGGGTCCTGCGAACCGCTGTCGACAACTGTCGAGAGCACTTGGTCGGCTCCCGAGAAGTCATTGCAGAAGTAGCGGTGAACTCCCTCGCCATACAATTCGACCATCGCGTCACTCTGTGCAAACGATGGCGAGCCCAACACAAATAGCAAGAAAGCTAAACTGAAAATTCGGGGCATTGCCCGTTCTCCTTTGCCAACAAACCAACGATATTGTTTGAAACCACTCAGGTCCCTTAGCACACTGGGGACATTGGGCCGAGTTCAACCCGCTGCCGCCAATGGTTCCGATACTAGTTGCCAGCCTTCCCAGACGCAACTAGCACCTGCCCTAGAAATGGCATATTCGCCCAGGCCAACGTCGCGTCCAAGATTCTCCAAACAGTGCAAAATAGCTTGACTTCAACCAGCCAATGCGAAAAATGAGGCAGCCGGTGCTGTCTTGAGCTGCGAGATCATTGCTGCCATCACTAAAAAGGGGTAGCTTTATACCGTATGCAGAGCAGCACCCTCGCAATAGCGGTGCCAGGAAGTAGAACCCGAACTAACCGATTGATTTGAGGTATTTCCCATGCGTTGGCAAGGCGAAGAAGGTAGTAAGAACGTTGAGGACGCTCGCAACATGCGCGGGCCCGCCATGGTGGGCGGCGGGGGACTGCTAGCGATTATCCTGGCGGTTGTTTTCACGCTTATGCGCGGTGGAGATGCGCAACAGGCTCTGCAAGTCGGTGTGCAGCAACTTCAACAACAACGCCAAGCAGCGGCCGCAATCGAAACAGAAGGCATCAGCAATCCAGAAGAGGACGAGGCCTTCCAATTCACGAGCGTCGTGTTGCGCTATACCGAAGACGTGTGGAATGAGTTGTTTCCGGAGATGGTTGGCAAGCAGTACCAGCAGCCAAAACTTACCATCTTCAAAGGCGCAGTGAATAGCGCGTGCGGTCAAGCCTCGGCGGCAGTCGGTCCGTTCTACTGTCCCGGCGATATGAAGGTGTACCTCGACCTTTCTTTCTTTGAAGAAATGCGCACCAAATTTAAGGCCCCAGGTGATTTCGCGTGCGCCTATGTGGTCGCTCACGAAGTTGGCCACCACGTTCAGAATCTGCTCGGCCTATCAATGGAAATTCAGCAGCAACAAGCCCGAGTCAGCAAGGTCGAAGCGAACAATCTGAGTGTTCGCCTCGAGTTGCAAGCCGACTTTCTCGCGGGAGTCTGGGCTCACCACGCGCAAAAGAAAATGCAAATCCTTGAAGATGGTGATATCGTCGAAGCCATCAAGGCCGCCCAAGCAATTGGCGATGATACCCTGCAGCGTCAAGCGCAGGGACGCGTTGTGCCCGATGCCTTCACTCACGGCACCTCGGAACAGCGCATTAAGTGGTTCAGTCTCGGCCTCAAAACCGGAAATTTCGAAGACCTCAATTTGCTCTTCGAACTTCCCTACGAGCAATTATAAGCCTAGCACCCAAGCACTACGTTCCAACAGCGAATATAGCAAATAGCTAAACTCTACATCCCTGACCGCAAAGCCTCCAAGTGTCGGCTAAAATGATCGGCAAGAACCTCCGCGTACGTATCGGGATGCGACAGCAGCACTGATCGCACGGCTGGACCTAGCTCTGGGTCGGTTAGTGTCGATCCGAAAGTACAATGCAGTATCTGGCGGCCGGGTTCGGTGAAACCGATTCCTTGAGGAACATCCGCCCAACATCCCAGGTAGACTCGTTCAAGCTGTTTAGCGTCGAGACCGGCGTCGGGGGCAACCGCGGCGTTGGTCGCTGACACGTGATAGGTGGCTTTATCGACATCGTATCGCGATCGGCCAAATTGCACGATTTTACGAAACAGACCCTCATCGTGAATTGCCACCACACGCAGCGCTTCCAGGTAGCTTGTGCCGGCTGTTTTTACATGGAAGCGTCCCTTGGTTGCTCGTGCGAGTGCCGCATACATAGAGATCTTATCCGAGCCAGAATGCAGACTTAATTTATACGGCCCGAGCAATTCGGCTATGGCCGCGTGATCATTGAGCGAGGCTTCTAATAACTTCACGTCGCCTTTGTAATCGAAGCCTTTCTCTAGCTCACCTATAAAGCGAGGAGCCAAGCTAACCAGTTTCATGCCCCCTTTCAAACATTGGTCGGCAATCACATAGTGCTCCGCCAGTGTCGTCGGCTGATCGGTTTCGTCTACAGATAGCTCGATTTCGTATTCGCGGCCTGCGGATTCTTGAACTTTGCGGATATGTTCTCCCAGCGCTAACGCACTTTGAATCGCTGCACCGTATTTTACCGCAGCCCGCATACAGGCTTCTTCGTCCAGTACGATCTGCGTACCGCTGGGCAGCTTGATGCTGTGTCCCAGATAACCGGCATACCAAGGTGCAGTGTGACGCGCGGCCGCGAATTTCTCTCGAAGTTGGGACTCGCTGTAATCATCCGCTTTCTGATCTACGTCTCCCGACGGATCTATCGTAAAAAATGTAAAGCCGACGGCGGCCGTCGCGTCAACATCGCTCGGTGTCTTAAGGTGATCCGCATCTGCTCCGATGCGGCCCGTCCAGCCGGAACTTCGAGCGGCCTGCATGGCATCCGTCATCACCTGGATCGGCGTGCGCTGGGTGCGAAACATCTCCCGAATCGATTGCTGTGGAAAAATCGGCTCGATCGAACCACCGCAACGCTTCATGGCCGCCACGTGGCCAGGCGTTGCCAAACCAATGCGATCACCAAATCCGAAGCTTGGTGCCAAACCGAGCGTTTGACAATCTGAAGTTTTCAACGCGGACATGCGAATTCCTATCCAAAGTATTTCTTATAAGCTTCCATTGTTTTCAGGGCAGCCGTTTCGGCATCGGGCAACGGAAATGCCTCAGCTGAAACATATCCATCGAAATGAATTTCTCTTAGCGCTGCTGCGATGGGAGCATAGTCCATATGCCCCAACCCTGCCGCGCTTCGATTCGAATCGACGAAATGTACGTGTCCAATGGCTCTGCCGCCACAGCGAAGTGCATCGGCAATGTTGGCCTCTTCGATGTTCATATGAAACAAGTCGGCCAAAAGCCGCACATTGCGGGTTTTCAAAGACGTCAAAAAGGCAACTCCGTCTGCCACAGTTTTGATTAGATTGGTTTCATATCGATTCAGCGGTTCGTAGATCAGCGGTACTTCACGACTGTCTGCATAGGCACCAAGCTCATCGAGCGCCTCGGCTAATAACCCCAACGCTCGTTCGCGCGTTACCTCGCCACCCCATTTGCCTTGCATCGAACCGATAATTGCAGGCGCGGCTAATGCTGCTCCAAAGTCAATCATTTGCCGCACGAAGTCTTGTGCGGCTGCTCGCCTATTGCCATCGGGATCGGTCAAACTCAATCCATGCTTGACCATGCCTGCCCCGGTTCCTACCGCCGCAACCTTCATTGGATATTTCTGCATCAGCTCGTAGAGTTCCGCCATGTTCACGGCGTCGGGGCCGGGAGCAAAAATCTCAATCGCGTCAAACCCTAGGGCCGATCCATGTTCCATTGCATGCGCGATTCCATCCCAAAAAACAAATGGTCCCCCACGGGCTTCTGGCACCAGGCTGACCGTAATTGCAGAGCGAATCATGAAACTTCCCAGGGTTAGGAATGCGAGCGGCCAAGTTGCCAACTCAAAACTACAGCTCAATCACGGCTTTGATCACGCCCGACTCGGGCCGCGTGAAGCTCTCGAATTCGCCGATGACGGTATCGAACTGCGTGCGATGGGTTATCCAGCGTTCCGTATTGATAGTGCCGTTTTCAATTAGGCCAATAATGCGAGTGAAGTCGCTGGGCAGGGCGTTGCGCGAGCCTTTGATCGACATTTCAGGCTTGTGCAGCGTTGGGTGTTTGAATGAAACTTCCGATGTCGTAATACCCACATAAACCAACGATCCCGTATGGGCAACATACTCCAATGCAGACGACATCGAGCGATTGTTACCTGTTGCATCGGTCACCACGAAGTACTTATCGCCTCCGGTTATTCGTTGCATTTGCTCACCTTCGCTGCCATCGGCTTTAAACAGAATCGTGTGGGGGACTCCGTAGACTTCGCGACAGAAATCCAGCCGAGACTGCACCATGTCCATGACCGTAACGGTTGCACCGGTCAGACGCGTGAATTCGAGCGTCGCTAATCCAATGGGGCCTGCGCCGATGATCAGCACATGATCTCCCTCCGCCGCCCCACCGCGATCGCAGGCGTGGCAGCCAATTGCCAGCGTCTCGACCAACGCCAATTGTTCGTAATTCAATTTCTTAGAGGGATGTAGTTTTTCAGCTCGAATTAGGAACTTGTCGCACAGTCCGCCGTCGATCATGACTCCAATGACTTTCAGCGATTCGCAGCAGTTGCCATTGCCCTTGCGACACGCATAACAACTGCCACAGTTCATGTAAGGCTCGACGCTGCAGCGATCGCCAACCACGACATTCTGCACGCCATCCCCAACCGCCAGCACTTCCACCCCAAGCTCGTGGCCAGGAATACGCGGATAACTGAAAAAGGGCATTTTACCTAAGAATCCACTGATATCCGTTCCGCAGATTCCCATGCGGTGTGTCTTGACTAACACCTGCCCTGGACCAGGGTGGCCAGGCTCTGCAATCTCTATTTGTTCAAAAACACGTGGCTCTGCGAGTCGAATGGCTCTCATGGCAATCTCGAGTTCGTCCTAAAGGCGTGGAAAAGTGGAATTGCAACGACACGGCTGAAGGCCTGCGCGTAGCGCTTAGTCGTCAGGCCTACGGTTTCTTTTGCAAGCTTCCAATATACGCTAGGATCTCAAAGACTTCGTCTTTTGAATAGCGGTCCAGCAGCCCCTTGGGCATCATTGAGTTAGCCGTCTTTCTCATCTGGTCAATATCCGCTCTGGCAATAACGCGAGGCTCTTTGGCTTCCGGGTTTTCCATGATCGACAACGCATCTTTTGAGTCTTCGATCACCAACCCGGAAACGGTCTGTCCATCTACGGTTATCAGTACGTGTACGGCGTATTTGTCGTCGATGCGATGGGAGGGATCCAAAATCTCCTGCAGTACGGCACCCGCATCTCCTTTCCATCGCGTGAAAACTTCGCTCAAATCTGGCCCAACGTTGCCGACACCGACTGTGCCGATTCGATGACACTGTGCGCACGTAGCCTCGGCAAATAGCTTCTCACCAATTGCCGACGATCGACCGCGAAGACCCGTAGACAATTCAGCATGGAAATCTGACAGCGTCCAGCTCTGTACAAAATGGCGATTGCTACCGATGGGATCTTTGGGCACGGTCGGCTGTTTCTGCCAAGCGTCCAAGTCGTCGACAACGACCATCACACCGTACATACGCATCCAATGCCTAGGAAAAGTGCATACGTAAGGATATTCGCCCGGCGCCTGCGGAGCCGTAAAAGTGAGTGTGGTTTGCTCTCGAGCGGCCACCATGTCTGTAGCAAAGAGCACCTTGTCGCTCTTGGGTACATACTGCTTGCCATCGAGACCTGCGTTGGGACCAGCTTCCATCCCAAGATCGGCGACTTCTTGCAATGCTCCCGGTGCAGTAATCACCAAGTTATGCGGCATGAGATCTTCGTTGATCAACACAATCTGCACCGGTCGCCCGGCTTCGACGGCAAAGTAAGCCGTGTCATAGCGCATTTCCTCTTCTACCGTATGGATGCGAACCATACGCACGACCGTTTCGCGAAGGCGGTCGCGATACGCTTTGGCTTGCGCGGAAGGCGTCTTGGCCAAAAGTTGATCCACCAACTCCATGGCGTCCAGGAACGAGTCGGCAGTGCGCTCGGCTGCGGGGGTCCTTTCCGCGTACTCTACCAGCCACTGCACCAGCTTGAGGCTGGACGCTCCGTCGCGGCGATCGGGCGTGACAGACAGCAGGGCCTTGACAGCGGCCGACTGCAATTCGGCATTTTCTATTAGCTCAGCCGCTCGTTGAAAGGTCAGCTCAGGTTCCGCGGTGAGGTTGGCTAGTGCAGATAACGCGGCTACGCCAATTGAGGCTGGGGGATGGGTCGCCAGCAATGCGACGATGCGTCCATGCTGTTCATTCCGCAATTTCATTTCGGGCACTAAGGCAACTCCCGACAGCAAAACGGCGAGTTGTTGCCGCTCTTCGGCCTGCAGCCAGGCTTGATTGCCTCTGCCGGCGGCTATCAAAGCGGCAAAGCCCACCGCCGCCTTCTGCGATTGTGGGCTGGCAGCCAAGTTCGCCAACGCAGCCAGTTGGCCATTCAGCGTGGGGGCAGGTAGCACGAGCAGCATACCAGCGAGACTCTCAATCATTCTCGCCGCTGCCGGATCCTCGCCAGACACCTTGTCTAGCGCCGAGATCAGCTCCAGCACTGCATCTGTTTTCTTAATCGCCACCAAACCGGAAAGCGCTTCGTCGCGATAGGCACGCGGCATGC
Organism: Pirellulaceae bacterium; assembly: GCA_041736515.1. Classification (GTDB taxonomy): domain Bacteria; phylum Planctomycetota; class Planctomycetia; order Pirellulales; family Pirellulaceae; genus Aureliella. The sequence goes on along the minus strand of JBGSTP010000191.1, from coordinate 1,782 downwards.
CTTCGCGGGAGAGTATGGCATTGAAAACAGGCAGATACTTCGGATCGTCCGTGGCACGTTCAACCAGTAGCAACTGCTCATCGCTTAGTCTCTTGAGCTGATACTCGACAATTTTCGGGCTTTTGTCCAAAAAAACTTTCGGCGGTGAGACCGCAGCTCGTGATCCGCTGTTGTGATCGTGCTGGGCAGACGCCCAGGGTACGAACTCCATGGATAGCACGATCACTGCGGTTAGGAATTGAAATCGAATGTTTGGCATGTCGTGTCTTAGAAGTGGTTCTGCAATTCGTTCGAAACGAACTCTCGCACCGAAGCAGTTTGCAATGCGAGGGATATCTATAGAGAAACGATGCCTATTGTTCCAAGGCTCGCATAGTTTCATCGAGCGCATACTGCAAGTAGTCATCCATTTCATGATTGAGAACTTCCAACGCCACCTCCGCCGGCTTGTCTCCCTTCATGAAACTCAGTGCGCGCACCGCTTCAATACGCACGCGCGAATTCGGATCGGCAATTCGGGTACGCAATAAATCGAGTGGTGCATCGACGCGGTCTAGCCAGAACGACAACACGCGCACGGCTGCCGCTCGTGCGCGGTAGTCTTGGGCATTGAGCAATTTCTTTAACAAATCTTGCTCTACGACATTTTGTGTTTGGTAAACCCATAATGCTTCGAGCAGATGGTGCTCATATTCGCTGTCTTTAGTGTCAAGCGCCGCAGCCCACTTCTTGGTTGCTGCAATGACATCTTTTGTTTCGCGTTCTGCCAGCTCTCGTCGAACCACATAGCGTGTTCGGTCTTCGGGAGCCTTCAATAATTCAAGCAAGTCAGAGATTGGGGCTCCTGCGATCTTTGGAGCTTCTACCAGTGGTCGACCCTTGTATGTCACACGCCAAATTCGGCCGTGTGTATGATCTCTGTTCGGATCGCGCAGGTTGTGTTGCAAGTGGCCAATCAACGCGTTGTGCCAATCCACAATGTACAGCGATCCATCGGGAGCAAACTGGATATCGATTGGACGAAAATTGCCATCCTCACAATAGACCAGGGGAGTAACTTCTTCACCTTTGAACCCAGTGCCATCCTCTTTCACTTGATGGTTCAACACAGCTCGATCGCCAATGCAATTCGTCACCAGGAAGTTGCCCTGAGCCTCCTCGGGGAAATGTCGGCTGGAAACGAGTTCGCAAGCAGCCGATGGGCGGATGCGTTTTGGGTAGAATGTTGGGAACGCGTAGTCTGGATCTCCGCCGGTTTCCTTGGCCATGCGCTTGTGTTGCGAACCACCTGGGTGCTTGAGCGGATACTCGATATGCCCCGTAATCGGTGTTGCCCAGTAGCTGAAACCGGGCGAAGCATCGGCAATGAATTCTTGTCCCCAGCGATCGAACACATGGCCCCAGGGATTCGAAAATGCGAATGAAGCATGCGCGCCGAACTTTTCGGTGCGAGGGTCGTATTTCCAAATCCCCGCTTCGTGCATCCGAGTCAAACCATAGGGGCTTTCGACTTGTGAAAACTTGAACGTACCTTCGTTGAAGTACAAGTTGCCGCCAGGTCCCCATGTAAAAGCGGCAATTCCGTGGTGCGAGTCGGCTGTGTCGAAGCCGACAAGCTTGCGGATTTGGGTATCGGCCCGGTCGTCGCCATCGTTGTCTTGCAGAAATAGGATGTCCGGTTGCTGGGCTACGTACACGCCTCCGCGTCCAATTTCGAAGCCCGTGGGCTGATGCAAACCACCGGCAAACACCTTGCATTCGTCGGTTCGGCCATCTGCGTCC
>JBGSTP010000053.1:0-22471 GCA_041736515.1 Pirellulaceae bacterium | reverse complement strand
CTGGAAATTCTTGATCAAAACAAGTGTCACCGATGAAGAACAAGTGAAGCTGCAAATGGTATTCACTCACTCGAGCGTCGACGGAGTGAAGCTCGCCAACCTTCCGAATGCACGCGGAAATAGTCCACAAGAACGAGTCACCATTCAAGTGCCAACAGTCAATTCAGATTCTATCGCAGTGGAGAGTGTTTTGAACGAGGACGAAGCTCTGCTCGTCTTCTCGCCAAGACCCTATTCCGACGAAGAAGACGGTGAGCATGGAAAACGCGGCGATGGAATGGGGCAAGTTTTCATGATCCGAACGACACTGTACCCTGACAACGATTTCCTGAAAAGTTTTGTGCCACCGGACGCGTCAACTCCGGAATCGCAGCCGAACGACTAAATCGTTTAGTGCCGGACGGGCCGATGGAATCACTGTTGATGGTTAGACAGCAAGGAATCGTCCAGTCCGATGCACGCTTCGGCATGCTATTGGCCGGATTTTGGATGTTGGCCCTTAACTTCGCCGCATTCGGGTTCTGCTCCACGTCAGTTGCGATCTTGCTAACGGTAGACGAATCGAGTGCGAATCAATCAACAAGTGCTTTCTACGTAGGTTGAGCTGGGGGGCATTCCTTCGAACGCTTGGAATTCAATTCAATGTAATGCAGCCACGGCGTCGGCACATTATCCTCATGGAAAATGGCTTCGACTGGGCACTCAGGAATGCAGGCTTCACAGTCGACGCATTCATCTGGGTTGATGTAGACCATGTCCGCGTCTTCGTAAAAGCAATCGCATGGGCAAACCTTCAGGCAAGCCTTATCTTTGCAGCCTTTGCACGGTTCAGTCACGACCATCGTCATAATCGGGTTCCTCCGGTTAGAATTGTTGGAAACAAAACGGGTACCGGTGGAGGTGAGAATCTGGACAACAAAGCGGACAGCGAATTTCAAAAATTCTCAGATTCGAGTCTGACGAATCGAGCTAGCCATGAATTGGTCAGTCTGTGGCATTCAGGTTCACAGGACGCTGCACGTGTACTTTTGGCTCGGTACGAAGTCCGTTTGATTGCGTTGGTTGCGTCTCGACTCAATCGTAAATATCGCGACGGCATTGCTCCTGAAGATGTAGTTCAATCTGCCATGGGCAGTTTCTTCCGAGTCACAAGAGCAGGTGCCAACCCGTCCATCAAGCTCGAGAGCACGGCGTCTGCATGGAACATCCTGGCGACATTCGTTCGCCGAAAACTGGCGAGGGCATTGGAACGCGAGACCGCAGCCAAACGCGGTGGTGGACAAACTCGAGTGTCGCTCGATGATGTTGAACCCGTTCTGAGAACAAGTCCTTCCGCAACTGAAGCCAATGAATTGTTGGCTGAGATCCATTCATTGCTGAATACGGATCAATCGCAACTTCTCGAACTTCTGTTGGAGAATGCGACTCAAAGGGAAATCGCGGAACAGTTGGAAGTGGACGAACGGACTGTCCGCCGGCGCGTCAAAGCGATGCAAGACATTCTCAATGGGCAACTCACTAGTATCGATAAACAAAATGGCATGTTGCCGGATTCGACCGTTGAGACGATCAATCTTCCAAACATCAGTTACCGACACTTCGTGCTTGGGAAACTAGTTGGCACTGGGGCACTCGGAAAAGTCTATCGAGCGAGATTGCAGACCGATGGTCAAGTCGTCGCTGTGAAGTTTATGCACCGACATTTATGGACCGACCCAGCTAGCAGACTCTCGTTTCTGCGAGAGATCGACCATGCATCGAAGATCAATCACAGCGGCGTTGTGAAGTATCTCGGCTGGGGACAGTCGCCACACGGTGGGCCGTATCTTGTCTGTGAATATGTTGATGGCCAGCCCCTCACTAACGTCAAGCCAAACGACTCGGCGACCTCAGTGCAATATCTTTCTCAGATATTCGATGCCGTTGCAGCCGCACATCAAGCGGGAGTCGTGCACGGTGACTTAACTCCCAACAACATTCTGCTTGATCACAATGGACGAGTCGTCGTTACCGATTTCGGTTTTGCAACGTACTCGCGAAAACCAGTAACAGATGGTGCTCCTCTTGAGTCGATCGCATCACCGGGTGGAACGCTTGGTTTTGCCGCCCCCGAGCAGATCTCATCTGCCTTCGGATCGATCAGTTTCGCTACCGACATCTATGCCATCGGAGGAATCGCTTACTATCTGCTAACCGGTCGCAGTCCTCATGACGCGGGTTCAGTCGTCGATACAGTGACTGACGACGATGTGCACCTACCCGACTCACATCACACGCATGCTGAATCTAAGTTGCTTGCTGTTGCAAAGCAGGCTCTGAAAAAAGCAATCGACTATCGTCCTGATTCAGTTGGTGAGCTGTCAGCCATACTTGGAAATCCTCCCTCATGTGATTGAATCATTGCAGTGTCTGATCAGGCTGTTCGTCACTCGGAGTCACCAGAATCGTCTTTCTGGAATTTCGTAAGCCAAGGTGATCGCTGCAATGCTTCAGCCGTACGCAAGACATCGGCCGGGGTCATCGGGGAGATGTTGCCGCCTTCTAACAGGCCGACTTTAAGTTGCCGTCGAAACTCGTCACAGATTGCGTTCAACGTTTGCACAGCGCTAGCGGTTAAGGATGCTTCAGAACTGTTCATAACGTTTTAACTTCCCTGGATTGCGTAAAATCCATCGCTGGTCATTGTCCTAGAAATTACCAATTCAATTCAAGGTCGATAAAAGCGCCGAACACTATGTAGAGTGCTTTTTCCGCGACTTTCAACGGCAAGGGATTATCAAAATCTCCAGCTTCGACCGTCGACTAGGAGTTCGCTTCATCACTGCACAGACTGGTCTAGCTGGTGCGTTTTACGAGCCGCTTCCAAAGCACCCGTTGCGTCTCCCAGTTTGGGACGATCGCAATTGTGCGCACTTCGCGTTCGCGGAACCGGGGGACGTGGTCGGTGGTGGGTTCAAGGTTGAGGATTGCTTCTTGGATGTCAGGGGCAAGTTGGGTGAGGTTGGAAGGACAGCGGCAAGCTCTTCGTAAACGCCCGCGGTAACGCTTGGACACGCGACGCCATCAAGTGCCAGCTAACACGCGTCTCCGATAAGGTTGGCTTCCGAGTCATTTGCTACGGTGCACGTCACTCGTACGCCACGCGCGGCATCAAGAACGGCGTTGATACAACTGTCTTATCAGCACTCATGGGCCACCGTGACGCTTCCATGGTCGCCAAGGTTTATTCCCACATTGCCACAGACATCGAGTTCCTCAAGGCTCAAGCCAAGAACGTTGGAAACAAACGAACCGGGGCAGGGGAGGGTGGTGGTGCGAGCCAACCAAACGGGGAGTCGAACTAAGCCATCGTCGCCAGAAAATTTTCCGCAAATCAAAAGAAGACGACAATACTATTTGGACACTTGGTTAGAAGCTGGGATTGCTTTTCATTACAAGTCGAACAAAGTTCCTTGACTAACTTTGGGTGGCCAGAACACACCGAGTACCAGCCAGATGTTGTACGGGAAGAACGTGCCCATGAAAAATCTTGTGTCCTTGTCGCTACGACAGAGCTCGCCGAAGAACTTTGTTTTTACACTCTCTGCAGCGAGCTTATCTGAACCCAGTCGTTCAGATTCGTTCAGAAAGAGAACGCCCAGTTCCCAGTCTTCGCACATGGCCACATGCGGCTTCTCACTGTCCTCACACTCGAAAATGTAGTGAAACGAGTAAGGGATTTTTCTTAGGGGCTTTTGCTGTGGGCCGAACAGGGTCAGCTGAGAAAAGAGCTTCTTCCATTCTGGCTTCCATTCCGCATCGGCCTCTCGAATCTCCATGTCATGGATTCTGGTTGGACGTACAATCCCAAGCGATGTCTTGTCCGTCGCATACGCCATTTCCAACTGTTTGCGGGTACTATGAGGCATGGCGTCGATGACGTCGCGGCGATCTTTCCATCCGTTAGCCGTACTCAGCGGGGCTCCCAGTATTTGAATTGAGTCGAGGTTAGGTCTTCGACTCTCTTTGCGATCATCGTTTCCAGCGCCTTTGGACTCGAGATCGAGCTCAATCCACTGATACTTTCGGAATTGCTGTTCTCTGGGGCGATAGCGATAGTCGATTGGATAAAGACGAACCCATTCGCCGGCTTTAGTGATTCCCGCAGTGCAAACGAGCTCTTGATGCTTGCTCGAAGGGTGTGGATACGTCATCACGACCGTGAGTACTTGTACGCTTTCGAGGTCAGTCATCGCATACCCTTTAGATCAGATGCTCCACGGGCAACTTAGCACGCTTGGATACTTCTTTGGCCAAATGGCTGCGATGACAGCAGCGCGGCTGGGCTTCCATACAAACAAGGACACAGGGAGACTCGACGGCCAGTTTTGTTACACGCTCAACGGCCGATGTTTCGCTCAGTAATGTGGTATTGCAGTAGTCTCTGAAGAGCGTTTCGTAGTCTTCCTGCGTATTAAGTTCTTGGCGTTTTTCCGATTCGATGCCAAGTTCTGGTACGTGTGAATACTGAATATCGAGGGACTCACACAGACGCTTAAGCGTCGAGCGATGGAAACCGTAGCGTCGTGCAATAGGGTTGCGTCGAACATCAACCAAGTGTCGTATGCCGCTAGAAACTAGTCGGTTCAGGAAACCATCGATGCTAACGCCCTCGTAGCCAGACGTGTATACAGCAGGGGCGGCTACTTTTCGCTCAGCCAAGCGAGCCCGCTTGCTATTGACCGTGTACTCTGGAAAGCGGGAATAGATTTCGTCGATGAGGTTGTCGATGTTCCTCTTGGCTAACCTATTTCCAAAATTCTTTGCTTCGGTTGCCAGATCTTTTTCGAGCTTCAGCGGTGTCGTCGAGCTTGATGACCAGTGGGTCGCATCGGATTGCACGATCAAGCCCTGTGCTACTAGCTTGTCCATCTCTTGATAGAGTGCAAACGAGAACGGGCCAAAGTGATAGGGCACAAAGTCATAGAAAGAAGCCCCACCCCGAGACGGAGAGTCGTTCCTCATGACGAACGCCCATTTTGTCAGCTCCAAGCGGCTTACTGGCCGGTCAGCAGCTTGCAAAAGTGTGAGTAGTATTTTCTGTCTGGTAAACATGGGCACTATCGGTTGGGGAACGGTAAAACGATAGCTTATCACGCTAGGTTAAAACGGGGGAAGCCGAATTGATTCGCTAGCAACCGGCAATCCCTTACCTCTAACCAATGGTGTGTGTCAGATCAAGTCTGGTTCTTTACAGTTAAATCCAATCTGAGATCACGCCTGTTTCCTCAAGTCGCTGCCGCAAGCGAGTCCAGCGAACACGAATTGCGACAGGTTGCATGCCAAGATCGTGTGCTACTTCGCCCATGGTGAAACCCTCAAGTCGACGCATGAGCATCGTGCGCTCCAGTTCGCTCAACCCGTTGCAAAGTCGCGTTAAGGAGTTGTCGAATTCTGCTTGCTCGGCTGGGCCCACTTCGCGATTGACTAGAAGGCTCAGTTCCGTGACCAGGAATTGGTTTCGTGACTCTGCCACATCCAATCGAATTTGTCTTCGATGCATCCGCCATTTCCGAGCCACTTTTCTTCGGACCATCGTGCACGCCAGACCGACCAGCTTTTCTGGCGAGGAAATATCAAAACGCTGATCTCGAATTCCGGCTAACAGACTGCGATGAACCGACTGCAGCAAGTCTACGGAATCTAGGTAGGGTCTTAACGGCGAGCCGAGCAGTACTCTCGCCACAATTCGAACCTGTTTCTCGTATTGCTGGCACAGCTGAAATTGCGCGTCGGTATCTCCGGAGTTAGCCATCTTCAAAAGCTCGGCGAACTCGTTGGCTTCATTAGTTGGCCGCGGCTGGTTTGGATCGCAATCATTCAAAGGAAAGTGCTCGGTTAGTCCAAAAATTTCAACTGATTTTTGTGGATATAGGTTGGCGATCGATTTCTAATACTATGGCGCAAACATAATTCTACCGAAGTGAACGTGTGCGCATTATGAGAAAAAAACTGTTGATTGTCCGAATTTTGTGTAACACTCTTCAGGTGCAACGGCATTGTAAAGTCAAGCAGTGTAGCATGTTTAGCTGCCTACAGCATTCTTCTACCTTACCCCAACACCTCTTTAAGTCAGTGTAGCAACTTGTCACCCTGCGATCAGCCTGTCGACGCAAATCGGATATCGATGCGGCTTGCCTCATGCGAACTCGAGCAACGACTGAAAGCTCGTGAACCGATGGCTTGTGAGTCGGTATTGCAGCTTTACCCTGAGTTTGTTGGGAATACAGAAGCCATTTTGGAGCTGGTGTATCTGGAATTGCTGGTGCGACAGGAGCAGGGTGATAATCAAGCGTTGGACAATTTGTTGGAACGATTTCCGACGCTCAGCTCCGAGATCAACAAGCTGGTGCAAGTGGATCGTGCGATGATGCATCTTCAGTCCATGCAGGATACGGAGAGCGACAAAGCATTCAGTGAAAATCAGGTAACTCGGATTTCAAGTCCACCGGAGGTTCACTCCGAGCGGATTGGTAACTACGAACTATTGGAGATTCTCGGCTGTGGGGGAATGGGTGTCGTTTATCGCGCCAGGCAATTGAGTCTGAACAGATTGGTTGCCTTAAAGACGGTGGAAACACTTGCGAGTTTCAGCCCCAACGTGATTAGCCGGTTTCAATCTGAAGCTGAATTGGCAGCCCGCTTGCAACATCCGAACATCGTTCAGATCTACGAAATCGATGTCGCATCTGGGGTTCCCTTTTTCTCTATGGAATTAGTGACCGGGGGCAGTTTGGCCGAAGCTATACGCGACGCGCCCTTGCAGCCAAACGTGGCGGCCAAGCTTTGCGAGACTTTGGCTCAGGCTGTGCACTATGCACATTCTCAGGGCATCATCCATCGAGACTTAAAGCCGGCCAACATTTTATTGGCGCCCAGTGGACGGAAGGAAGCTCTTGATCTTCAACTAGAGACGTTCCACAACATATTCTTTGAGCAGGAACCTGGCACAAAATTCGATCCGAAGATCGCCGATTTTGGATTGGCAAAGCGGTTGGGCGGAGACTCGCATGCTACGCAGACCGGCGCGACGCTGGGCACCCCGAGTTACATGGCGCCTGAGCAGGTGGACGCAACAGTTGGCCAGTGCGGTCCGGCCAGCGATATCTATGCTCTGGGCGCGCTGCTGTATCACACCTTAGTAGGCCGCCCCCCATTTCACGCCGCTTCAGCCGTCGAAACCATGCACCTGGTACGGCATCAGGATCCGGTGCCGCTGCGGAAGATTCAACCCAAAATTCCAGTGGACTTGGAAACAATTTGCCTTACCTGCCTGGCCAAAGAGCCGCAGCGGAGATATCCAACTGCTGCAGCACTATCTGCGGATCTGCGGCGATACCTGAGCGGCCAAACCATTATGGCTCGAGCTTCCGGCCCCATGGAACGAGCGATCAAATGGGCTCGTCAACATCCTAGCCTGACACTATTGGCCAGCGTGTTCCTGGTAGCCTCGCTGGCGACAACCTATTTGTGGCGTCGCTCCGAATTGAGCCGTATGGCTGAACAAACTCAGCGTACTCGCGCAGAACGTTTGGTCTACGCCAGGGACATCTCACTTGCGCATCTCGAATATCGCTCGAACCACGTTGACCGTTGTGAGCAAATTCTCTTGAACTGCGATCCTGAACAGCGCAGTTGGGAATGGAATTATCTCAAGAACCTTTGCCAAGAGCATTTGTGGGAAACTCCTCGCTTCGACTTTCCGGTACTGAGCACCACCCTTAGTCCGGACGGCCGTTGGCTTGCCTGTAGCTATGGCCATTGGGGACGCGATCAACCTGAGCCAATTCGGATTTGGAATCTGCGAAACCGCGAATTGGCTTATGAACTACCAGTTCCGCCTGGAACCGTTCATTGTGTGCAGTTCAGTCCGGACAGCCAGTGGCTGTTGTCTTGCGGCATTTCCTATGCCAATGAAAAATCCCAAGCCCAAACGGGCGTAGCGATGTGGAGTTTGAAAGATGGTTCATTGATACACCGTATCGAATCGGCCGAGGGAGTCGTAGCTCGTTTTCTGCCCGATGGAAACTCGTTCCTTGTCGGTAAGTCGACTGGAACAATCGAGCATTACTCCTGCGACACAGTTAGTTTGCTTCAATCATTTCGAGGGCATGCGGGGATAGTCCTGGATATTGCGATCAGCCAGGACGGGAAAACACTCATTTCGTCAGCGAAAGACCGATCGATTCGCGTCTGGGATCTGGAGCACGGCAAGTCCAGGGGAGAACTTACGAAGTTGGTGGGTGACGATCCGTTTGAGCTGGAATTATCACCAGATGGTTCGCGACTGTTGGTAGGAGGTTGGGCTGGTTCACTCGTTACCTACGATCGCCATGGAGCCGGGTTTAAGAAAGTCAATTCGCAAAGACTCACCGGCCTGCCTCACAATCGATTTACGCCGGATGGACTTTACTTGCTGACAGCATCCTATGGCGAAGGAGCACAATTGCGCGATGTGCACAGCGGTGAAGTCACCTACCAGATTCACACGCATGCGGCAAATATCAAGTCAGTCGCCTTCGATCGTACCGGACGACTTGTCGCCACGGGAAACTCCGACGGCTCAACTCGGCTCTGGGACGTAACAAGTGTCAATCGCTCAATCTCCAAGTCGAATACCTCTGGACAGCTAATTGCCGCAGTCGCCAGCAATCCGCGCCAACCCGAAATTGCTTTGGCAACTCGAGCTAATCATCTTTATCCTACGGCTTCGGCCAAGTCGATCGAGCTGCGCAGTCTTGAGAATTTAAACCAAGTTCGATTTCTTACTGGACACGAAGACTGGCCGAGTTGCGTAGCTTACTCCGCCGATGGTCGGCAATTGGTATCCGGTAGTGCAGACCGGTCGGTTCGAGTGTGGGATGTCGCATCCGCCACTGATTTGGAGGTGCTGCTCGGCCACGAAGCTCCCATCGTTGGAGCGAACTTTCTGGCTGCTGAGGGTCAGCTAGCTTCCGCTGATGCAGGAGGCAAAATCATTATTTGGTCGAGCTCCCCGGACGCACAGGCAGGTTTGACGGGTAGTGCACCGTCCGGTTACTCAATTCGCAAGCAATGGGTGACAAACCAAAAGCTAACATCATGGTGTGTGCCGCGGCATGGACGCCATGTGGCGGTGGCAACGATGTCCGGGGACATTGAGGTTTGGGATGTGGCAACGACTCGCATGGTAGCCAAAATGACGGGAGGTCGACCGATTCGCCACATGGTGCTTTCTCCCAGCGGTGATGCTCTGGCAGTAGTGCGCGAGGGAAGCCGATCGATCGAATTGCAAGACTTCGGTTCGCTGTTGCAAGGTCGACAGAGCGAGCCACTATGGCTGGCCGGGCACACGGATCAAGTGAACTCGATTTCGTTTAGCAGAGATGGAAAGCGATTGGTGTCGAGCGGACGCGACGAAGCGATCCGACTGTTCGACGTAAGTAGTGGCCACGAGCTATTGAATTTCCACGTTGCACGAGGTCTGGAAAACTTGGTGCATTTGAGCAGCTACGGAGATCTGGTGTTTGCTGAAGAGCATCGTCTTTACCAGGTCATTGTGAACCGCGCGAAGGTGGACTCACCGTACGCAGGCAACTTGGAGCACACCTTCGAGAGTTTCTTGAATCCGGACAGTACGATCCCGTGGCACGAACAACAACTTAAAAAGGCTAAAGCCAACGGAGATAATTGGGCAAATCTGTTTCATCGACTTGCGCTAGCTGAACTTCGACCAGCCACAGCCGCAGAGCTTTTAGCACGGGGATACCAGCGCGCGTATCGCGGAGATCTGCTGGGTGCTTGTCGCGACGCGCAAGCTGCCATCGCGATTAAAGATGATCGATATTATCACGGAGCTCTAGCATTGTTCCAGCTGAACCTAGGTAGTTTTTCGGAATACCAACAGGAATGTCAGAGCGTCATCGCACTTACCGATTCAACAGGCAGCTTGACTGAAATTAACGCGGCTTTGTGGACGATCGCGTTTTCAGAACAGTCTGGAATCGAGCTTGATGTTTGGATCGAGCATTTGAAAGTCGCTTACTCTATTGCGAAGAGCAAAGGTCCCTCTCCAGTTAAGGGACTATTTGCGGGAGTCGAGAACACCCTTGGATTAGCCGCTTATCGATGCGGGCAATACGAAGCAGCGATTGAACACAACAATGCTAGCCTCAAGCTCGGTGGGCTGGTACCCGCTATGGATCACGCGATTTTGGCTATGGCCTACTTTCGCTTGGATCAGATCGACAAGGCACGACAATCGCTTGCTCGCGCCCAATCTCTTTTGGCAGAAATGCAGCAGGCGGAAGACTCAGGCATGGTACTTTCTAGCATCCAACGCACTGCCAAAGCGCTGGAGCTACCCGTGTTGCTTAAAGAAGCTGAGGATTTGCTCGAAGGTCGTGAGTAGAGTTCCCGCGAAGCGCCATAGCAAATTCAAACCCTCGCTACCGTTGACTTTTCCCAGCGGACGGATTGATTGAGCTACCAGGAATTCTTACATAGACCGAAACGACCGTGGATATTGAAAACCAGGCGAGAGCCGAACCAAAACCGCCACTCGGTCAAGGACCAGATGCCACATCAGAAGTTCTTCCGAAACGGCGCGACCACAGAATTCTATTATCGCCAGTCCGAAAAAACGCGCGGATATCAAAGTCAGGTGGTCGCACCGATTGCGAGAGCGCTCACGTGTTGGGATGTGATGCATGTCTCGTGAAACCAACCTGCACGCAAGCCTCTCGGCGTCTCACGAAGAAAAAAGTAGCGATTGTGTAACAAGTCGACGCTTCTCGGGCATTCAATGTTAGGCAGCGACTCACATGCTGATTGCGGAGTGCTTTGGCTGGGTTGCGTTCGGGACTCGAAGTCTCGTGGTCGATGTCCATCGTCACTACAAATTCACTCGCTAGAGCTCAAAGAGGAAATCATGAAACCGTCAAAGATCTGCCTCGCAACCCTCCTTTCACTTGGCTGTTTGCTTGACACAACTAACGGCCAAGAGGGGCCGCTATGGTTTGACCATCTATTCCCCAGAGCCTGGGAGAATCCGGTCAAGGATCTGCCGCCTGACATCGTTGTTTCGCCCTACAATCCCTCCGATGTGATCAACCAGTTGAATTACGTGCCGACAGTATCCCAGCTCGCGCAAGGGCACAAGGAATATTATGTATTCCCTTCACCAGAAAGAGTGAATGGCAAGAAAGTAATCACATATTTCTCGCCCAAGTGGTACAACGTCTACTTAGAGTGGGGTCCGCCAGAGTTTCCCAATGATCCACCCTATCACTTTCCCGACTTTGGAACCGACTACATCGCACTCGACTTCGCACTTTACAATCAAGAGTGCTTTCAATCGCTGTCTGGACCATATGGCTACCTGCCTGACAGCCCGGTTTTTGTTGGCGTGTACGAAGGCTATGCGATCATCGCGTGGGGCCCCGGCAGAATACTTGGAAAGGCCTTCACTCAGCATCAAATCGACAAGATCAAGGAAACCAACAGCCATCATAACGATGGAAGTTTGAAATCCGATCTGAGAGCTGAGCTCGTATCCGAGTTCCTAGGACTCAATCCTGGTATCGATCCTGACGACATACCAGTCGACAGCAGTTTCAGCGCTGCCACCGCAGTTGTCGCGCATATTATTCCCGCCCTAGCACCACGCGACCCAAACTCCGACCCAGAAACAGATACGACTTCACCTTGCGGCCATGGATGTGGACGCAATTCTTACAAGAATGCAGTGTTGGTTTCGCAAAGCGTTAGCGACATTCTGTCCAAAGGGATGCCCGCGCCGGGATTGGTTCAGTTCGTAGAATTCCTGGCAACCCAATACGCACCTAAGGCTGGCAATCCGCTTCCGTCGCCTGCTAGGTTTCAATACAGAGCCATTCGCGACTTGAACGAACTACGGGGCCTGGATGTTGAGTACCTTGATGAGAACGATACACGGTCTCTCATTGAATATGGCAGACTGGCGGTCGAGGCCGTACCTCGGATGCCAATCCCCGATCCACGCGCGGATCAACCAAAACGTTGAGAACGTATCGCATCGCAGCCGCGACTAGAAGTGCGAACTGTCAAAACCAACGCTTTGGGACGGGCCCAAATAATTGAGGTTGGGCCACCTTGTCGACATCTTGTTTTCTTCTTAAACGTTTCAAAGGCCGCTGCCAACATGCAATCGATAGCTCTTCTCAACCTGACGTCAATTCTGTGGCTGGGTTTCCATTCAGTCGTCTTAGCCCAACAGCCTCATGTGCACGAGATACCGCTCCCCAAGGGTGCAACAGATCTTAGCTACATGAAGAGTCGCGGTGACGTTCGCATGAAGGTCGCCGGTGACATGAAACAAGCCGGCGAGTTCTACCAAACGGAATTGACACAGAAGCAATGGATCAAGTCAACGAAAGATAATCTACAAAAGACCTTTTGGGTCCAAACCTTCAGCAAGCAGAATCTGGAAATCGTGGTTCGAACATCGAATATCGATGGAGGAGGATCAGATATTCGATTGACTCCCAAGGGCTATCTGTGGGATGAAGATTTTACACCGCATCCTGAGGACATCCCCATTCCCGAAAACGCGATTCAGCTTTCATACAACGAACTATTCTCGGCTATTGAGTTTCAACACAAGGACTCTCCCAGAAAGTTGGTCGACTTCTATAAGTCCAAGCTCGATGCGAAAACTTGGCAACCTACAAACTCTTCGATTGATCGCGTCGATGAAGAATCCGGCGTGATCATGCGTTCCAGCGGGATCGCTTCCCTTGTAATCTATGTCGACGTCGACGGCGACAAGAGCAAGGTCCAGATTAACACTAAGGGTATGTCCTGGGATCAAATAAAACTCGCGAATGCTAAAGCGAAGAAGATTCAGGAAGCATCGCCAGGGACATCGGCGTCCGGTTCCAACGGTGCTCCTGGACGTATGACAAAACCAAAACGAGGAATCGAATCGCTCGAAAAACTACCGTCGACTGCCAGCGTTACCATCGATGGCAAGAAGACTCTACTAACTGAGATCTTCGCTTTCGAGTTAATCTCGTATGGTACGTGGAGAACGCACATCGTTGCCACCGCGCAACCCGTGAAACAAGACGCACTACTGAAGTTGCTGCAAGCCAACGTGCCTGAGGAGAAGTGGGGTGAGCAATGGAGACTACCGTCCCCGAATGTCGTACTCATCTTGGATGAAGACGATAGCCTTAGGTCCGTGCAACTCTATGCGGATAAGGTACCCGGATCGTCTACTTCGGTTACCGGTGAAGCCATGGTCGAGAACGGTAGAGCGAGAGGTAAAGCAAAGCTAAGTCCTCAGAAATTTTTCGAGCATTGTTACGAAGCGGAAATATCTTTTGACACGCCGCTTCTCAATCCCGGTGCGGCGCCACGAAGCTTGTTGGCGAACGCGCCGAAGCTCGAGAACTCGGGGGAAATCATGTTGGCAGGTAGAACGTTTCCCCTCCCCTATGTCACCGCTTACGAGGAGCGAAAAGGCGATCGAACGATGTTTCATGTTGTGTTGACTGAGAAGCCCATTGATTCCGAGAAAATTCTTGCGTCGCTCAAAAAATCAGGCGAGGTAGGAATGGGCATCGTTGGTTTCCAAACGCATATTGACTTCACAATCGATGGGAACGACACGTTGAGCTCGATGTCGCTGTGGTGCGACGGAGCTTCTGTAACCTGGAGTGGCAACGACAAAATTCAGTCGCTTGTACAAAGCGAAGGATCGCGAGTTCGCGGAACATCGAAAACGATCGCCAAGGAAGAAGTGTTTGGGAAGTCATTTGAATTTCAAGCTAGCTTCGACACTTCGATCCTTCGAGCATCGAGCTCCAAATAATGGTCGAAGGCTTCGCCGCCTGTCCATTTTCGGGCATCAGCGGCGACTGCGATCTCGAATATTGTCGCGGACCGCAGGAGCTTTTTGATTCAAAATTCTCGGATTGTGTAACACTTCGTGACACCTACGGCATGTTGAAGTGCTAGCCAGCGATTCCGTGAGGATTGCTTTGCAATGCATTTTCTTATCCGAGTCCGTACAGGCAATGAGGTTTCGATATGTTCCGGTCCAGAACGACGAATGCAAAGAGACGGAAGCGTTCCGCAATCTTTGCGTTTGAACGTCTCGAATCTCGACAAATGCTGGCGGCGGATTTCTTGTATGGAATCACCGCGCGCTCAGGTGTTCCCGACGACTATTTTGGAGTTGCGCAAGCTGCAAGCAACCAATTCTACGTTCTGGGCAATCCCGCTTCGTATGATGGCGAGCCGATAGGCAGTTTCAAAGGGGAAGTACAAATACACGACCCCACGAGCGGGGCGTTGCTACGAACCATTGCCAATCCTGATCCAGGGCTGGGCTTTTCGTTTGGATCACCTGTTGCAATTGATGGCGAGTTTCTCCTGGTTGGTGCCTTTGGCGTAGATACACGCGAAGAAGAGCAATTTTTACCGCTCCCCGACCTGTCTGGGCGAGCTTATTTGTTCAACGCGTCGACGGGCGAGCTGATCCATTCTTTCCAGGACAGTTATTCGACCTTTCGCGATGTGACTCAAAATCTTGATGGATTTGGTAGTTCACTAGCGATCGAAGGAAACTTCGTGGTGATCGGCGCGCCTGGTATTGACCCGGCGCCGCAGAATGACGTGAATAGCGATGACGAAGGTCATACTTACGTTTTTAATCGTACGACGGGCGAGCTCATTCGTCAAATCGGAGGGCCGGGCAATCAATTTGGAGCTCAAGTTGGAATCTCGCAAGGCAAACTGTTCAGTGCCGGAGCCGATCGTTTGAACACACCTCCCTTTTTTCACTATGGCATTGCCCATATCCTTGATGCGGCTGCCACGAGTGGTCCACCATTGGCCATTATTCTTCCGACGAATCCGGTCGCGCAGTTTCGGGGAAGAGTCCTGGTGGATGGAAATATCATTGGGCAGACAACCCCCAACGCAATTGAGTTCTTCTCCGTTTCCGACGGTGTGTTTATTGACGCCATCCCAGGTATCACGCCAGTCGACATGGATGGCAACCTTTTGGTAACGCCGGTCTTTGGCAACAACTCTCTTCTCGGCATTGTTCACGACCGAACGACGGAAGAATTGGTTCAGACCATCGTTCCGCCTGCGAGTATGAACACTGGCACGCCTTTTCCCGGGTACTCTGGTCGAATGACGATTCACGAAGACCGAGTGTTGGTCCAGGTTCCTTCAGACGGTCTAGAGGAAAAAAAGACGGTATATGTTTTCGACCTGACAAACGGGCCTCCGAATAGTCCCCCCACCGACATCGCCTTAACGAACAATTCGATCCCGGAGAATTCCGCCAACGATGTTATTGTTGGCACGCTTTCATCAATCGATGCCACGCCCGGTGAAACGTTTACTTACTCGCTACTCAACTCGGCAGGAGGACGCTTCTCGATCGATGGAACACAGTTGCGAGTCGCCAATGGCAGTTTGCTGGATTTCGAGAGTGATACATCGCATAACGTCACCGTTGAAGTTACCGACTCAACTGGCAACACATACAGCGAAGTTTTTGCGATCCAAATCACCAACGAAAACGATGCACCTACCGACATCTCTCTGAGCAACAACTCCGTATCAGAAAACTCCGCCAACGCGACTGTCGTGGGAACGTTGACGGCAACTGACATCGATCCTGCTGAGACGTTTACTTTTTCGCTTTTAAGTTCGGCAGGTGGGCGTTTCGAAATCCTGGGAAATCAGATTGTCGTTGCCAACGGCAGCGCACTCAATTTCGAAGCGAGTCCTTTCCACAATGTGACCGTACAGGTCACTGATTCGACAAATAATTCGTTTAGTAAAATCATAACAATTTTAGTTACGGATGTTGCGGAACCGCCGACGGATTTGCAGCTAACGGACCGGGCTGTGCGCGAGTCCGCGTCAAATGGAGCGTGGGTCTCGTGGATCGATAATATGAACCCCCTAGCCAAGGAATCAACCGACACCTTTTCTCAAGTCATTGCCACCGACGATGGCAAGATTGTGTACGGAGACGTTGGCAATAGCAGTGTCTTCATTACCGACGAACTGACTGGAGACTTGCTTCACGTCATCAAAAATCCGACGCCAAGCGCTGTCAGCTCTGATTTCTTTGGCTGGGCGGTAGCGATTCATGGGGACCTTGTGGTCATTGGTGCGCCACAGGACGACGATCTCGCATTCGATGCAGGTCGAGCTTACGTTTTCAATGCAACGACTGGACAACTCGTTTATACACTGCAACATCCCAACCCCGGCATCAACGACTTCTTTGGGCACTCGGTGTCGATCAGCGAAGATCGGATTGCCGTAGGTGCGCGGGGCGATGGGAGTACTTTTGTCTTCTACGCGAACACGGGAAACCTCAATTTTCAAATCGATCAACCTGGAAGCGGATTCGGAACTTCCGTTAAGTTGACGGACAATCGATTGGTTGTGGGCGATCCATCTTTTGCAAACAACACTGGTCGAATCACCATCTACGATGACACGCTGGCTACCCTGCAAACAACCATTGACAATCCCAATCCATCAAATGCGGGGCTGACAAATGATTTTTTTGGTGCCGATATAGAAGTCCTTGGCAATCAACTCCTGACGGGAGCACAGGGGGAGGATCAGGGTGCGAATGACACGGGGATCGTGTACGTGTTTAACATGACGTCCGGTGCACTGCTGGAAACGCTGAATCTATCGGTACCAGTTGCAGGGAGTCGATTTGGGATTGGCTTGGCCACAACCAACGGCACAGCGGCCATTGGCAATGGTACTTCCGATGGCAATGTCCGTCTATACAACACAAGTAACTGGCAGCCAAGCGGTGTCATCTCGACCAATAGCGCGTCTTCAGGCTTTGGCCTGACTTTTATCAATGATGGCTTGATGATCGGCACTTCTCCCAATCCGGGTGCGGATCGCGGTCAGGTCTTCAGTCCAATGACGCTTCAACAGCGCAGCGGCTTCCGAGTTTCGAATCCTGTGGTCAATGACACCTATATCTTTACGTTGCTTGATGATGCAGGTGGAAGATTCTCGCTCGTAGGCGACCAACTCGTCGTCGCTAACAACTCGTTACTTGACGCACAACTTAACCCAACGCATACCGTGATAGTGCGCGTAACCAACTCGGCCGGATTGTCGCTCGAAAAGCCGCTGACGATCAATGTCATCAACGCCAACGAACCACCGACGGACATTACACTTTCAAACAATATTGTCGCGGAATCTCCACTGCGCCTACTTCACAATATAGATCCGAAGCCGAACACTTTGTTCGGTGTGGATGTCGCAATATCGGGCAATTTGGCTGCGGTATCGACACCTGGGGTGGGTTCACCACCGACACAGTACGGACGAGTTGATATCTACAACAATTCCAACGGTTCCCTGGTTTCCACACTGACTCATCCCAATCCAGTTACCAATGCGTTTTCGCTGGATGGTGGATTTGGCCGCTCAGTTGCCCTTTTCGGCAGCATCATCGCAATTGGCGCGCCGGCTGAGACAGTTGGTGGAGACGTTTTAGCTGGCAAGGTTTTCGTCTTCAATGCGACGACCGGAGCTCTGTTGCACACGCTCACCAATCCAGTTCCAGCAGATTCTAGAGAATTCGGAAGTAAAGTCTCGATAGCCGGAAATTTAATCGCGGTCGGTTCCAGCGATACCGTCGGCGGATTCACAGCCAGTGGCGCCGTGCATCTATTCGATGCGATAACAGGCGGGCTCATTCAAACAATTCAAAATCCCAATCCGGCTGCCATCGATTTATTCGGATCCCTTTCTTTGGACGTGTTTGGCAATACGATTGTCATCGGAGCCTTTGGGGATGACTTCGGTGCTTCAGCGGCGGGACGTGCCTACATCTATCAATTCGATCCGCCGACATCTTCCGCTTCATTGATCGCCATTTTGAACAATCCAACACCAGCGATTGACGATTTCTTTGGCGGTACAGTCAGTATTTCATCGAATTACGTCATCGTCGGAGCGATCAACGACGATGACGGAGCCACCAATTCCGGCGTTGCCTATGTGTTCGACCGCACGACCGGGGTTTTGCTACGAACACTGAGCAACCCCAGTCCAAGTGCGAATGACTTTTTCGCAGAAGAAAGTGCAGCAGCTGGTAACTACGTTTTGATATCGGCACGAAATTCCCCAGCAGGGAGCGACGCGGGCGAAGTCCACGTATTCAACGCTGCTACGGGAGCTTACCACGGAACGATGAATGCTCCGTTCGCCGGCGCTCTCGACTTTTTGGGAAACGCCATGGCCACAGATGGTACGCGCATCATCGTCAATTCAAGGTTGGACGACACTGACGGAACCGACGCGGGATTGGTCTATGTGTACGAATTCCCCTTTGGCCAAGCAGTCGGCACGTTGAGCACAACCGATCCCGACACGGGCGACACATTCACTTATAGCTTGACAAACGACGCTGATGGCCGATTCGCCATCGATGGCAATCAGATCGTCATCGCCGATGCAACCAAATTGGACTTCGAGGCGGCTACTTCACATGTTGTGACGGTTCAAGTGTCCGATGGCGGCGGCAACATTTATACCAAAGACTTCACGATCACGGTCACGCAGGTCAATGAAGCTCCCCAGGATGTGATACTGACTGGCAATACGGTCCCAGAAACGCAAGTCCGGTTTCTGCATAACATTGGTCTACAGGCCATACCAACTTTTGGATACGTCACCGCAACCGATGGAGAATTGGTCGTGGTGGGCCACAATAACTTGCCCAGCTACAATTTGTCCGGCGAGGTTTCCGTCTACAACAAAACAACGGGGGAACTGGTTGCTGTGCTGGCAGCCCCGAGTCCCGAACTCGGCGAACTGTTCGGTGAGTCAATTGCGATTTCAGGGAACAGAGTCGTGGTCGGCGCTAGACTCCGCAATACAGGTGTCGGCGTGTCCTATGTCTTCAATGCCACAACAGGCGCTTTGCTGCATACTTTGAACAATCCAACCCCGGCGTCGAGCGGCATTTTTCCTGACAATTTTGGCTCGGCCGTCGCGATTTCCGGAAGTCTCATCGCGATCGGTTCGGAAGAAGACCTTGGTGCCCCGGACTCGGGAGCCGTTTATCTCTTTGACGCGACAACTGGCTCGCTCATTCAGACAATTGCGAGTCCAAACCCGGCCATACAATCGAAGTTCGGCAATTCGCTTAGTCTGGTCGCCAACACGCTCGTCATCGGAGCGAGCGTCGCGAATCGAGCTTACGTCTTTGAGTTCAACGCCGCTACACAATCCGCAGCCCTGGTTGGCACGTTGAATGTCCCGCCCGGTGGTGGCGTAGATGCATTTGGGCGTGCAGTCAACATCGTTGGCAATATCATAGCGGTAGGGGCTCCGAACAATGACACGACTGCAGCGAACTCCGGTCAGGTCCATCTGTTCGATCGCACAACGGGCAACTTATTGCGAAGCCTTGACAATCCGTCCCCTGCAGCAAATGATAATTTTGGGAGTAATCTAGCCAGCAACGGAACGTATCTCGCTGTGGCAGCACCTTTCGATGACACTGACGTAGCTGACTCCGGACGTGTGTATATCTTCGACCCGAGCAACGGCCAATTGATTTCCTCGATTGCCAACCCAACCCCTAACGGCGGCGACTTCTTTTCTCGAGTGTCGTTCTCCGGCGATACGCTAGTCGTAGGAGCGCCGACCGATGATGCCGATGGCGCAAATGCCGGCATGGTCTACATCTTCGATCTGCCAATGACCAATACGGTCGGCAGCCTTTCGATAACAGATCCCGATGCAGGAGATTTGCCTACCTACACTCTCGTAAACGATGCGGACGGTCGGTTCGGACTTGTCGGCAATCAGATCGTAGTGGTTGACCCGACGCGACTCAACTTTGAGGAGGCCGCGTCTCATAGTCTCCTGATCCAGTCGACCGACTCGAGTGGGCAATCGACTTTCGAAGCATTGACTATCCAAGTCTCCAATGCCAACGAACCGCCTCAGAACGTTGCGTTCACCGGCGATAGCGTGAATGAAAACGCGCTCAACGGTACCGTTGTTTCCTCATTGAGCGCGACCGACCCTGATGCGGCCAGTTCAACCACTTACAGCCTATTCAACGACGCGGGGGGCCGGTTCGAAATCGCAGGCAACACAATCATCGTCGCCAATAGCGGGCTGCTGGACTTTGAGACATCTACGTCACACACCGTGATTGTCCGCGCTACCGACAGCGGTGGCAAGTTCGTGCTGGAGACTCGGCGAATCCAAGTGATCGATATTCTCGAGGCCACTGACTTTGGCGACTTGCCAAACTCGTTTGGAACGACTTTGGCTGCCGACGGTGCACGACACATACTGAACAACACTCTTCGGCTCGGTACTCAGATCTCGTCCGAATCAGATGGCCAGCCGAGCGTCAATGGCAACTTGGACTCAGGCGACGATGGTGTGACCTTGCCATTCCTCATCGTTCCTGGTTTGAATGCGTCGTCAACCATTGTTGCATCCCAATCCGGCCGACTGGATGCTTTTATCGATTTCAATGGTGACGGATCGTTTGCGGAAACTGAGCGAATTACGCCTGTGGGCGGTCAGCTTCTCAACGCAGGCGTCAATACATTGACATTCGCAGTTCCTGGCAATGCAAGCCCAGGCAATCAAGGTGCGCGCTTTCGCGTTTCTTCCATTGGGGGGCTAGGACCAATAGGGCCTGCCGCGGATGGTGAAGTGGAAGACTACCGAGTCAATATCTTTATCCCGGTTCCTCTGAGCTCACAAATCGTAGCCGACCCCGAATTTCCTGGGCTCTCGATGCTCTACGTCAGAGGAAGTACGAATGACGATACCATCGTGGTGAATCAAAATGCAGGAGGCATGCGAGCCACCATCAATGGAGTTCAAGGCACCGTGCTGTTCCCAACATCGCGAATTGTCGTATTCGGCTTGAGCGGGCCTGACGATTTACGAGTCAACGGTACAACATTGTCAGCATGGATCGACGGAGGCTCAGGAGACGATACCATTCGAGGCGGCACCGAAAGACGTTCCAGCAAGACTCGTCGACTATCACCGTCCATGTCATCGCTTGATGCGAGCGCCATAATGTTTGCATATTCACTTTCCAAACTCGTGAAGGCGCTGCCGGTCGCACTTGGGTTCGCCAGTCGCGATCGTTCACCTGCCACATCAACGTACTTCGGCAATTCGGCATCGGAAATTAGCCCAGAGCGAATGCCAGATGTCAGCCAAAGCGACTTGAAGCGTGCATTCAACTCCAGGCTCAATCGCTGCAATACCAGTTGCTTGTCGAAGCCTACGCCGGTTTCGTTCAGCCACTGCGCCGATTGTTCCCAAATCTCGCGGCTACCGAGTTGGTTCGCCTTGCTGGACGTTACGAAATGCTGGATGTCGCGCGAGGTGCCACCGTTCCATAGCGACTGACTACATACCACCACAACGCCTACTGCGAATGTCAGGTAGGTCACCACCACAGCCCAGCTTCGCTGCGACGGCCGGTGGCTCCAATGGACCAACGCTCCGATCACAAACGCACCACCAAAGAGAACTCCTGTAGTCAAATACGTATCCAGGACCTGTGTCGAATTCATCCTTGTAAGGGAGCTCGAAGTCTGACCAAGCACGCCCAATAGCGCACCGCATGCGCCGCCGATAGTGGTTCTCTCGAACAGCCCTTGCCTGGCTAGCGTGCGAACCATTGAGACAGCCGCAACACCGGAAGCGACCAGTGCAATCATGAGCGGTGTGCTCCAGCCAAGCCATGGTGCGATCAGAGTCAAGGCGAATACCAACCCCGCGATCCATCCGTATTGACGCCACCATTGTCGAATCGCCTGCTGGGCCAACTCAGCGCTCGGTCGGCTCGGATTTTGTTTCCGCCCTGCCGATCGAACTTGAAGCATCCCAACGATTGTCAAGCCAATCATCAAGAAGCACAGGAACGGAAACGCCACAGCGACCACGAGTTTTTTACCGAGTGAGAGGGCCACGAACGGCAGTAGGAAAGAGGCTGCGATGCGCTGCCAATGGCTTTGATTTGAATCCTCCAGAATCAGTCTCGAAAGCTCTGCCTCCCGCTGTCCATTCGTTTCCGTCGCTCGCTTCTGCGCTTCGAGGATGCGTCTGCGCACTTCCTCAGCAAATTGGACAGCATCCGGGCGAAGGGGCCCCAAAGCCGCGCGCACTTCGTTTTCGTCAATCAGTAGCCGGTCTTCTGATGCGTTCATAGTAACACCGCCTTTGCAACTTGAGTCCACGAAGCAGAGCCAGCCATTCGCTTTCGAAGCGTTTTGCGAGCTTGGTACAAGCGTCCTTCGACGGACTTCACCGACAGGCAGAGCAGCGCCGCCACATCGGCAATTGAGGTTGCATCGAGGTAGTGCATCATCACCACCTCTCTTTGTTTGATCGGAAGACGCTC
>JBGSTP010000125.1:0-22099 GCA_041736515.1 Pirellulaceae bacterium | reverse complement strand
GCAGCCAGCGACTCCACTTGGCGAGCCAGCGATAGGTGTGCTTCGAATTCGAGTGGCTATTTGACCTAAAATGGGGACTAATGGGCATTACCACGGAGCGTTCCAACTAAAGTTGTAACCGAAAAGGTGAAGATGAATTTGCAGGCGCACTAGCGAGCCACATCGCCCTTGCTGGGTTGATATTCAAGCGTGGCTGCCTTAATTTCAACGTTGCCTTTCAATTCTTTTGTAAAGGCCTCTCCACCAATCTCGAATGGATGTTTGATCAACTGGTACGAACCGTGCTCGCGAGCGGCTTCGATGTACAGCGTGTACTTACCGTCGCTCAGCGGTTTACCGTTGTCATCTGTTCCATCCCACTCGACATGATACTCCCCCGGATTTCTAGTCGGCTTGGAGATAACGCCGATCAATTTCGTTTTGTCAACGAGCGCCCGCATTTGTTCGCTAGAGTACCAGCGCCGCAAATCGCGATGCCAGCGAGGGCCGGGATTGTTAGTCATCAGAAACAAGGACAGCGTCTTCACCGGGAATCCCTCATGGTCCTCGACCCAAACAGCAACATAGGGGCGACGGTAGCGCCCACCCTGATCCGATTTGGCAATCTCGAAATTCACTTTGAACTGATGCTTTGAGACTCGTTCTTGAGTTAACGGGGTGCTGATGAACTTGAGCGGCGGTTGCTGTGTCCAAGCCGTAGACCTAAACTCTCGCCCCCGACGGTCAATCAGTAGGCAGGCTGCATTCTCGAACGAGTCGATATATGCCAAGCTTTCCTCGATAGACATGACGCAGCAAACCGTTGCGAGAACATCCGCCGTCTCTGCGGATGGGGCGACAACAGTTGCGCTCAGAACATGGCTACATGGCTCGCCGGTGCGTGGATCAAGAATGTGCGAAACCCTCCTTCCATTGACGAGCAAGTATCTTTCCGAAACACCGCTAGTCGCGATACCACACTGCCTGAGCAAGACTGTTTGTCGAGTGCTTGCACCGATTGAATCGTGAAGCGGATCGGCGATCTCAACCGACTGTGAGATATCTCCCGCAACCCGAATGTCTCCACCAATGTCTACTGCAAGCCCTTTTAGACCAACGTGTTCCCGAACAACTTTTGCTACGACTTTGTCAAGAATCGTTCCCTTGGCAATGGCATTGATGTTGAGTGGAAGCTCGCTATTTCGTGTAGCATCTGTCGAATCGGCGGCGAGCGTGAAAATCGCTGAATTTGCTTTGGCGGCCAAGTTCGCTAGCTCAATCGGACTTGGGGGTTCATCTTGCTCGCTCGCCAGTTTCCATCGGCGACTGAACAACTCAACGGCTGGATTGAATGCTCCGCGCGACGATTTTCGCCAGGTTTCGCATTGCCGCAACAGCTCCGCCAATTCCGCAGAGAGTTGAAGCGGTCGGCCTACAGGCTGCTGCAGAACGCCGGCCAACTCGCTGGTTTTGGAATAGCCGCTGTAGATCTCACTCAATCGATCAATTTCGGCCAGTGCGCACTGCTCCACTGCGTTGGCAATGTGGAGGCTATCCGTTGCGACTCGCATTTCTAGCGAGGTCCCAAGCACGTTTTCGTGGTGAAAGCGAAACTCGTCAGAACATGCCCCCACACTACTGAAAACGAGAATAATCGAAAGTAAACTTCCTGTCCCAATCGGAACGATGCTGCGACGAAGATAAGAATACATACTAGGGCCTGCGATAAGTTAAAGCCAATGCGATAAGTCAATTCGGGTAAACACAGCTGCCCGGAAAATTGCGGCAATCCTCGCGCGCCGTTCGTACCCCGGCACCACTACGACGTCCTACATACCAATGCGATGTCCTGCATCCTATTTGTCGTGTGATGAATCCACTGATTAACCCTGCGCCAACCCTAAAGTTGCACCCAAAAACTCGCCAGCTTTGCGATATTTTTCCGGTCACAGTAGCGAGACCGCAAATTGAGAAGGCGACCGCGGATAAGCAAATACCACCAACCTTCGGCCTGGCTTTGAATCCAACCGCGTCTTAGAGAAACGCTGTCATGTGGCGCTCGCAAAACTATCTTCGGGAGCGATGATTTCCAACAATTCCACCGCTGGCTCGCCGTCACAATAAATCAGCGCCGTTCGGCCAAACGTGACGTGGCCAACGTCGACACCAAACAGCGCTGCCAGTTCCGCGGCACAGGAAACTTTCCAAAGTGCGTTCAATTGGACCTGCCGCATCACGTTGTGCTTGATCAAGACTCTGCCCAGTGGAATATTCTGGGCCAAAATCTCGTCTCGAACGATTGGCTGCAGAGCAGACAGAGCCAGACGCACGATGCCAAACTGCACAACGCGACCGTCGCTTTGACGGCGCAGGATTATTTTGCGCAGGTAATGCGAGCCGGTCAGTTGGGACTGCAAAACCTCGACATCCACGGAGCAGGCGTGACGTTTTTCCACCGTCACCGTCATATGGGCTTCGTGGTCGAGCATCGCCTGATACTCGTCGGGACATTCCGCCGAGGTGCAGTGTGAAAACTGTCCCAATTCGCGTTGCTGGTCGTAGAACAACGCAATGAGTTCGTCGAGTTCTTCTGTGGGGGGTGTCGCCTCAGTCACCGGCGGCCTCCGACTATTTCGGTATCACGGGGAGGTGCCTGGGCTCGCCTATCGCGATCACGCTTGGTTCCACAGGTTCACTATGTTCAAGCACCGTATCGACCAGATAAAGAAGAAGTCTTTGCATTGGGTCCGATTGAATTTGGGCTGCGGCTTCTAGCGCCCGTTGCTCGTGCTTTTCGATCAGGCGCCGAGCTTGCTCAAAGACTTGCGCTTTGCGATAAAGCTGTCGAACCTGGGCCAGTTTTTCCGCATCGCTGAGCGTGCATGGGCTGGCGACTAGCCCCAGCAGATGCTCTTGATCCTCGGCCGATAGATTGGCAAGTGCCAGCGCCCAGAGCAAGGTTGGCCGTCCTCCGAGAACATCCCCGCCCGCTTCGAGTTTGTTGTGTTGATCGCCTTCCCAATCGGCTAAATCATTGAGAATCTGAAAGGCAACACCGATATTTCTCGCGAACAATTTAATTGGCTCAGCCAGGTGCTCAGCTTGGCCAGCCAAACGCGCACCTGTAAACAAGGCCGCTTCAAATGCAGGCGCCGTTTTGAGAGCGTAAACCTTTAAGGCATCGAGCGGCGTCAAGCGTTTATCGCTGGAGTCGCGCCACAGCAACTCCGCCCCTTGGCCCTCAGCAAGTCGAGTATGAGCTCCCGCCAAGCAATCCAGGATATCAGCCGTACAGTCCGGCCCCAATTCCGCAGCTCCACGGCTAACTAAACGATATCCCAATCCAATCAAATAGTCACCGACGTTAATTGCAGTGGAAAGGCCATAGCGGCGGTGCATGGTCTGATGACCGTAGCGGAAACCATCGTCGTCCTCGATGTCGTCATGAACGAGGCTTGCCTTGTGAAACATTTCGATACTCATGGCCGCTCGTAATACTGCATCCGAGTATTGTTCAATTACGGACGGACCATGATTCAACGTTGCTTCGGCGCTGGTTAGCGCGTCGTAGGTGGCCAGGGTCATGAATGGACGCGAGTATTTTCCGCCACGCCGGACGAAGTCGAGCCCCAGTGCCTCGGTCGCGGCAATCGGATCAACGCCCGCTAACGGATCCGAGGAATTTTCATTCAGCAAGCAACTACTGCGTTGGCGTTTCGCCAACCGTTCGTACGTCTCCCCTTGAAACAGACCATTTGCAGCGCGAAGCAGGTGTACGTAGCTACGCGTCTGCACGGCAGGCTTGTCCTGCCGCGTCAAAATCATTTGACTTACCCATTCTTCGTCTACGCTAGTGTTGCGGCAATCGCTGGACAGCAAGGGTACCGCCATGCATGGGATGCCCGACAATAGAATTTTATCAATAGCCTTTTCGAGCACATTCAGGCATGCCACACCCACGATAGCATCCACGTAGCCGCTCACAATAATCTTGAGGACCACCGGTGAGCCTTCGGCGACAAGTACCTTATAGCCCATCTCTTCGGCAATTGTACGGAAGTCGGCAATGCTGCACGCACCGCACTTTTTGCAATTCATGCCGAACTCGTCATAGTCGGCGGGGCAACCCTCGGCATGCTTTAGACAATGGGGCAACAAGAATAGGCGCCGGCTTGGATCCGTCGCTGCTACCTGATCGCGATAAAAGGCACTACTGAGCATGACCATCGTCCAGCCCAGATAGCCTTCCGATAAACCGTCCTCTGCCAGCAGCTGCCGCGCGACCAATTCCATATCCTCTTTGGAAAGTGGTCGCGATTTGTCGATACGGCTAGCGACTTCGTCGCAGCGCAATTTCATCTGTTCACGCAGTTCACGCGTCTCAGGGACAACTTTTAGGTGACTGGTTTTCCGCCGACGCGAGAGTTTCGCGGTACTTTCGCCCACGCTGGCCGTATCGGCCAGCGATCGCGAAATTCCTTGCGCGGTTACGGATGAGTCAATCGAAGCTGATGACAAAGCTGTCACTCCTGTTTGATGGTGGCTGTCAGCATCCAGTGGCTTAGCAAGGCCTTACGAGTCGAAATCAAATTCTACTCGAAACCTCATGCTCCGAGTTGCGATTTCGAAAAAACACTGCATGTCCAAACTGTGGGAATTCTGTGCGGGTGACTTTAAACCCCACAACTAGGCTTGGGGGTCGCTCGGTAGCTCACTTTTCAACGCTGCCAGCGCTGAACCTAAGGCAGCCAAGCTGAAAATGGCGGGATACAAGCGTTCGTGGTACCAAAGCTTCGCAAAATAAAATCCAATCGGCCACGATTCTCTCAAGTTGCCTGACTGGACAGCGAGTGCAAGCCATCGCAGACCTCTCATTATAGCGGCATCGCCAGTTAACTGGGCGAAGGGGGATTGGCCACACCGGATAAGCCCCTCCAAAGCAATTGCCGTCTCCTCAATTGTGCTGGTGGAGTTCCCCGAAAGTCCGGCATAACGGACGCTGGCTCCACCTCCCCATCCGCCATCTTCGTTTTGCTGCTTGGTCAAGTATTCGACCGCACGCACTGCAGGCCTTGAAGTAAACCTCCGCAACTCTCCATAAGCCAAAAGGACTTTGCCGGTTCCATAAACTGGATTATCCTCTTCCGCTCGATCCTGGTTGCCGAACCACAATGGCAACCAACTTCCGTCTTCGCGCTGATTATTTTCCAAATAGGCAAAGCCACGCTTTACAGCTAAACCAATTTGCCGAGCGTGCGGAGTTGCCGTGCCGGCTACCTGGCGCACGCGATCCAACTTTGGCAACCAAGCATGTAGCGCTCGCAATGCGTGGGCCGTCAAATCGGTGCCGCTGCGATCAAAAGGAAGTGTTCCCCAGCCACGACAAAAGGTTGGCCAGCCGCCATCTCGATTTTGCAATCGCAAGAGCCATCCCAGGCCGAGTCCCACTGCCTCGAGAACCTGATACTCCAGTCGCATCCATGTGTTCTTTGACCAATTAATCTCACTCAACGCTATCAGTGCTGCTGGAGTATCATCCGCGTCTGGCACGGCACCGCTCAAGTCGGTCCACCCCCACCCGCCAGGATTTGCACCCGTGAATGGGTGCCTGCGTCGGTGCTGACAACCAAGCAACCAACGAATCGTTTGCGGTGCAACTAGGTGTTCCTCGGATTTGCACAACGTCCGACAAGCATGGGGCGACAAGTCGCTTTGCTCGGGTTCCGCGGCAACCTGTTGCACCGACTTGCAAAGTTCGATCTTCCCGCGAGTTGCCAGGGAGTGGATCGAAAGACTCGTAAGCCACGTAGCCAGATTCGTGTCGATCGGCCAACTGCCATCTGGTAAACGCGAATCAAGGATGAATTTCAAACACTCCTGGGCCACTGGTAACCGACCATTCCCAACCGCGGCCAAACTCATTAACACAAAACTTGTTAGCGGAGTGGCCTCCAAATAGCCACCACTTTCCGGCTGCATCGAACGCAACACACGCAGCGTGGGCGCTATCGCCCGGCGTCGCAAGGCGCGCAGCAAAGCATTCCCGGGCGGTGCAAAGTGATAGCGAGCCTGCCCGATAGCTACGAGCGCCGGAATCGCATAGCTGACTACGGGCATGCGAGCCCAGCGATACAACTCTTGCGGTAGCCAGGCGGCTTCAAACGGAAGCGTGGGAACGTCTCGCCAAGGAACCAATCCGGCTAAGGCACAATTGCTGAGTATCGGCACGACAAACGTTTTATCCTTGCCGTAACGTCGCCGAAGTCCTTCCCACTTGCCCTGCTGCTCAACGTACTGCCAGGTCCATCGCTTTTGTTCGACGTTCTTTTCCCAATAGCCCGACATCGCGTCCGTTTGACCTATGACCTGCGATGCCAATTCCCAAGCGGCCAGCACCAGCAGACTGGTCGCGATATTCGAGTGGCTGCGATTGGTGTCGCCAAATCCGCCGTCGGCATTCTGGTGTTCGCTCAACCACTGACACCCAACTGCAATGGACTCTGCGACAATTGCCCGCTGCTCTTCAGCAATACTTTGGGATAACTGGGTCTGAGCCAGCGCGCTGATCGCTGTCGCCGTCGATAAGGCAGATGTCGACAGCTCTCCCGTCCAATGGCCGGAAGCATTCATCGAGCAGCGCAGAGTCTCACGCGCGGTTTGCCAAGCACACTCGAGCGACTCAATTAATTCAGGAGGTGGCACGTTGGATTTCGAGGAGTGAGTCGTCAACTGTGTCGTAGGGTCGTCAGCGGTCACGCTGTGGAAACCTCCGCCGCTCGGGAGTATTGCTCATCATCCAACTTCTACCTCTCGAATGCTCTAAGAAACGACAAACTCATTGCGAACTCAGCATCAAGACTACTTTTTGATCCGGATCGAAAGGCGGAGACGGCGCTACTGAAGTAATCCATACAGGAGATATCGAAGGCTCTTCGGTTCGAATCGCCTCGATCAACTGCTGCGCTTCACTGCGACTCAAGAATAGAGCCTGCATTGGCAATCTTGTCGATTGCACCGTTTTGTAGTTTGGGGTGGCAATCTTTGTCAATGCTCTGGGCGTGCGCGACATGACTGCTGAGATGCGTTCCAGTGTCGAGGCAGGTCTAAGGGTAATGATAGCCACGGGCGGCGCACTAGCCAGCTTGCCATCCACCTCCGCTTTGGCTTCAACGGATCGCAAACCCAGCAACGGCGATAACTGCGCGAGCACTGGCTCGATCTCCTGCGCATTCCAAACCGCGCTATGCGAAACCAGCAATATCGAGCTAGATTCACTAGCTGCCTCATTCGGAATCAATGGAGGCGGAAGCGCTTGGCCCTCCTGCATGCCAAAATCGAGCAAACCAGACTTTGAGGACGGATCGGCGGGAACACCTGCCTGCAAGTCAGCTCCCCGTCCGATTTCAGCTCCGGGCGCGCCAGGTACAGCTCCGGGGACGAGCACAGTTTGGTTTTCCTTTCGCCGCATCGATGGCGGTGCGCCAGGTGCGGCTCCACCGCCAGCAGAAAACGCAGGAGAGTCTGGACGCGGAGGCGATAGGTTGCGAGACCTCGCAGTGCTCTGATCCGGCGAAGGTTTATCCACTCCAAGTGCTGGCACTGACAATTCCGAACTGGCATCTCCTGCCAAGCCCGAGCGTTCTATACTGTCAATTGCGTCGGCCATCGCCATGGGTGCTGCGTCCGCCTGCATTTCCTTCGCAGCTACTTCAGCGGCCTCGCTATCTTTCGCAACGCCGTCGAATGCGGAGCTTGGTTTCGGTAGGCCACGCTGCTCGATAGCGGCGACGGAGTCTTGGGGCTCGCGATTCTCGGTGGTGGCGGCTGAATCAACACTTCGGCTAACACTTGCCAACGACCAGGTTGGGGCTCCCTGCCACAAGACATAGCCAATACCGAGAGCAGCCAAAAGGCTGGCTGCCAAAACGATGGGCCTGAGCCATGAGGACGAAGCCGAACGATTTGTGCCGGACTTGCCCCACGCGACCGGCTCTTCGTAAGGTGCGTCGCCATCGAGCGCCACTGCGAGCGACGATGCTGCTAAAGTCTCTTCCTCCCCAGGACTGCCATCGCTTCGCGTGAGCTCATCGTGGAAATCGCCAAAATCCGTCGAGCTGTCACGTGCCTCTTGAATCACATCGAGTATTGGCATAGTCAGTGTTCGGCCCGACCACGCGGGTAATGCACGCAGGTGTCCACGGATTTGAGATAGATCGTTGAATAGTTTTTCGGTCGAGACATCCGATTTCAATTGCTGTTCGACGATCGCGCGCTGCGATGGACTCAGTTCATCGTCTAGATAGGCTGAGAGCCACTCTTCCTGGAATTCGAGTTCGTTATTATTGTCGGGCCTGCTCATTGACTATTCAATCCAAGCTGAATTGCCTTTGGCTGTAAGATCGATTTGAGCTCGAGTCGGGCGCGATGCAAGCGACTGCGCACTGTTCCGATAGGAATCTCCAAAGCTTCGGCAATCGCATCGTACTCCATCCCGTCGAAGTCTCGCATTATCACGACGACGCGACGTTCTTCATCCAAACATGCAATTGCTTGGCGGACGCAACGTTGAGTTTCATCTAGTTCCAACAGTTGATCGGGACGCATGCTGGAGGTGCGATTGGAGAAACCCTCGCCATCCAAGGCTACGTCGAAACCCTCTCGCGGCACTTGGTTTTCCAGTCTTTTCCGTCGGCGATCGCTGAACAGCAAATTCATGGCGATACGAGCCAGCCAAGTATAAAACTGCGATTCGCCGGAAAACAGCGACAGCTTTCGATACGCTCGCACAAATGCCTCTTGGGCAATATCTTCAGCCAACTCGGCATCGCCACAGGCATGGAGCAGCAATCCTAGAAGTCGCCGCTGGTAGCGATCTACGACCGCTGCGTAGGCAGACGAATCACCGCCGAGCACCTGCTCGATCGCTTCTTGATCTTCGCTCAGCATGCGTTACCGATGGAGAAAGACGCGCGTGGGTTACAAAGAGTTCCAGGAAAGTTCCATCATAGCCGAATCCGTACCAGGGCGTCGACCTGACCAGCAGACTGTTTGCTGCCGCTGAGCGACCGAGCACGCTCAGTGCAAAGGTCAGAGGAGGGGATTGGTTATCGGTTCAATTGGCAATGTGAGTTATCACCAGCACCGTTGCCATTTCAGATGGTCTGCCTTGAGCCAAAGGCGAAGCTTCCCAGCCGCGATTACGTTCGACGCTTGAAATGTACTTGACGGAACCTTCCGCCCCCACAAACGGACTGGGAACGCCAGTGGATTCTGCTGGGCTCAGCGGCAAAGCAAAGGACTCGCTGGCTGAGAACCGCTTGCCCATTCCCTTAAGCATCAACCGCACCAATTCCGCCCGAACATCGATCGCGAAATTCAACTTGACCTTCGGAAAGCTGACATTATCGCTCCAAACAATGTCCAGTGCGTCATCAATTTGCTCCATGTTCGCACGAATCACATGCACAAACTTTTCTTCAACATCCTGTGCGCTCGGTTGGCTAATTACCAACGCATCGTCAACCGCTTTCGAGATTTCGGAGTTGACTGAAACGGGCTTTTCGAAGGCAATGCCTGCTGATGCCCAGATATCCTCCAGAACCTTGGCTTTCCATGCCTCCGCCGTAACTTGCACATCCACCACCAGCACATAGGTAATCGGTGGAAGCTGAGGCAATTCGTCGACGTAGACTACCGCAGGCTCGCTAATCGCCGCTTCTTCCGGCTGAACAGCCAGCGGGGGATCCTTTTCACCACTCCCACCAGGCCACGCAAATAGCAACGCCAGCGAGGCCGCAATCGTCAAACCGCCAGCAGCCAGGACTGCAAAACGCCTGCTGGAACGCTTGGCAGTAGACGACGTCCCCGGATCGACGATCCCAACATCATTTGCATGGCCAGCACCGTGCACATAGTGCTCCGCCGGAAGCCCAGACTCAATTGCCCGTTGCCTGGCTTTGGCAATAATCGATTTGGCAAAGTCGCTGCAACCCGGAACATTGGCACTATGCGATTTGCCACTTGGCTGGCCCGCCATCGCCAAGGCAGAAAAAGATGCAGCAGAATGCGATGCCGCAGGGTGGGACGTAGCAGCATGCGATGCAATTGCCTGTCCCAAGTTATAGACTAGCTGGGATTGACGTCTCAAATCAGCAACTCGCGCCAATGTCGACGGATTGTCGCGGAGGCTTTCATTGACTAGCTGCAACTCTTGGTCGTTGAGCTCACCGTCAATGAAACCGCTTAACAATTCATCAAGATTTTCGCCATCAGCTGGCATGTAACCGACCCCTAGCCTAACCCCCATAGGGGTGCAAAGCTAACTCCGAACACACAATGTTTTAAAGATAGATGAATCTGGGATGGCAAAGCAATCTGTTTAGTTCCAAAAATCGGTAGGTTCTGGCACAAATCGTCGAAATCTGAAAAGTTCGCTGAGGACAATTGTCCACCAGAGGGGGTGTGCCGACCATGCCCTTTGCCGGCTGGATTTCTGTTAAATTGCTCAAGGTCACCCTCCCCAATCATCGAAGCCAGCTGACCCAACGGTTTCGATACCCCATTTCTCATAAAGGACTCGATCGTGTTGAGAACTTCTGCTTGGTCTTCTTTGGCTTTCGTATTGCTCGTGGGAATGCTCGGGCAGGCTGCTGACAAGCAACCCTACAATGTACTGTTCATCCCCATTGACGACCTAAATCATTGGGTTGGACATCTCGGAGTGCATCCTCAAACGAAAACTCCGCACATCGACCGCTTGGCCGCGTCCGGTGTTTCCTTTACCAAAGCTTACTGCGCGGCTCCGGCTTGTAACCCTTCGCGGATCGCCTTGATGTCCGGGATGCGCCCCAGCACCAGCGGATGTTACGACAATTCCCAGGATTGGCGACCGTATATCACCAACGACAAACTTCTCAATAGCAACTTTCTAAAGGCGGGCTACGAAGTTTTCGGGGCGGGCAAAATCTATCATGGCACTTACGGCAACACGGATCAATGGACAAGCTTCTTCAAAGGTGGTGGCGATGGGAAAATGAAACGCCATCCATCCGGCAAAGATGATGGCGTTGATGGAATTAAGTTCTCGCCGCTGGACAATAAAGACGAAGACATGCCAGACTTTCGGAGCGTAAGCTTTGGCATCGAACAACTTCAGAAGAAACATGACAAGCCGTTCTTTCTAGCGATTGGCCTGGTTAAACCACACATGCCGTTCAGCGTTCCCAAGAAGTGGTTCGACATGTTTCCACTTGATTCAATCCAACTGCCACCGCACACGGAGAACGATCTGAGCGACGTGCCGCCTGCCGGTATTAAGATGGCCAAGCCTGACGGAGACCACGCCAGAATCCTGGCTTCCGGCCGCTGGAAAGATGCCGTGCAAGCTTACCTGGCAACGATCGCATTCGCCGACTCTCAAGTTGGCCGATTGGTTGATGCATTGGAAAAATCCGAGTATCGCGACAACACAATCATCTGCTTGTGGAGCGATCATGGTTGGAGCTTAGGCGAAAAAGAGCACTGGCGAAAATTCGCGC
Organism: Pirellulaceae bacterium; assembly: GCA_041736515.1. Taxonomy (GTDB): domain Bacteria; phylum Planctomycetota; class Planctomycetia; order Pirellulales; family Pirellulaceae; genus Aureliella. The sequence goes on along the minus strand of JBGSTP010000125.1, from coordinate 10,583 downwards.
TGTGGGAAGAACCCACACGCACTGTCTTCATTTGGAAAGTCCCGGGCATGACACCCGTGGGAGTTCAATGCGATCAACCTGTAGATTATATGAGCATCTACCCCACACTCTGTTCGCTGACCGGTACGCCCAAGCCCGAGCACGTCGAGGGATTGGACATTACCCCATTGCTCAAGAACCCCACCGCCGATTGGCAGGCCCCTGCGTTAACTACGTTTCATAAAGACAATCACAGCTTTCGCGATCTAACGTGGCGCTACATTCGCTATGCGGATGGCGGCGAGGAACTCTACAATCACGACACCGATCCCAATGAATGGACGAATTTGGCCAGCGATACTAAGTACGATGAGGTCAAGTCGCGATTCAAAAAATTCTTCCCGGCTGTCAATGCTGAAGAACTGCCCAACGCAAAGTAGGACGCAGGTTTTCAGCCTCTATTCAAATGCGCGTCTCTCGGAACCCGGTTCGAGAGACACAGGCGGTTGGTCGTCCAGAGCGGCATTGGGCGATAGCCCATGCTTGCGCGACTCGAGAAAATGCGTCAGTATCAGATGCGCTGCCAACCCATCTAACCTTTTCTTTTTTTGATGCGAGCTCAGCTCGGAAGTTTGCAACAGCCGGCGAGCTTCCGCTGTGGTAAACCGTTCGTCGAACAAAGTTGAGGGAATTCTCGTCAACTCGGACAACCATACGGCAAAGGCTCGCGCCTCTGCCGACTTTTGGCTCTCCTGGCCATCGCAGTGAATCGGCAGACCGATTATCCAACCTTTAAGTTGTTCGCGCTGAGCCAGTTCCTGGAAATACGCTCGATCCAGTTTCTGGTTTCGACGCGCGTAAGTTTCCAACGGCGAGACCCAGGTCTGACTCGGATCGCAAATGGAAACGCCAATTCGAACAGTCCCAAAGTCAATCCCAGCCAGTCTGCCCGAGGATGGCATGCTGGTTGACGAATTAAACGGCTCAGGCAGCGACATGCGTTGAAAACTACTATTCAGTGGGGGGTGTAACCGTCTTTCCCAAAATCGACAAATAGGGCGCGCCCCGGGCCAGCTTGCAGCGTTTGTTATAGGTAGTTTCGCGGAAAACCGTGCCGATGCCTAGAGCTGCGCAACTTTTAGCCCTCAATGCAAACCAGTACCCCCGAGGCGAGATAAATGATGCTCAAGTTTTTCCCGTTGTGCTGTATGCTCGTCGCCATCCATGTGGCGATAACCAACTTGGCGTCAGCCCAAAACGTGATCCGCGATGCAATTGATAACAACCAACCGAGCGCCAAAGCCACTAAGCTGGCCGAAGAGAAACTGCGGAAATTGGTCGGTCGATTTCGCCTGTTGCGCGGTAAAGTGGCTCAACAGCACCTGGAACATTTCCTCAGCAACAAAGGAACGGATATCCCATACGCCGATGGCTCGGAGATAGCCAAACTTTTTCGGGAGGACGAAGGCAGTCAATTTACACACCAAGCCGCGCACGAACATGCCATGAAACGCATCCGTGCTTTCTTCGAGTCTCAGATTAGTAGCGGTCAAACCACTTTCCCTGGCGACATTCCCTTGGCAACCATCGGCTTCACGCTGACGGGACCCGATCGATTGCAGGGACCCAACGTTTATGCGTCGGGCAATGTATTTGGCGTGCCGGTCTTTCCTCCTTCGCGTGTGAGCTTGGCTGCAGGTTTTGGAGACATGCAGGGCCCACACTTCGGCACGATTCGCAACTGCCTCGTTTCCGAAGAAAAGCTAACCGATGGCTCGACCAAATTCAGCTACAGCTTCGAAATCGAATACGTGTGGAACGACAAATACACATTCAATAACGACGCGAACATGAGCGAATGGGATGAAGCGGCTCATTATCTTGAGTTCATTGCACAACGCGCTGCTGCGTTCAAAACCTCAGTCACGCTCAAAGAAAATGTTAGCGAGTCGTTCTTGGTCCTTCCCGACGGCAGCATTGTCGGTAGCGGTGGGGCAACGCCAGGTGGCGGCGGAAACAATCCACAGAACGATCCTGGAAATCGCGAGGGAGATGACAATCCCTCGTCACCATCTGGTGGGCAACCTAGCACGATGCCCGGCAGCACGCCTTCGACAGCCAACGGAAGCACTACTCAACTGCCTCCCATCGTGATCGAACATCCGCCGGGCTGGGGCGTAGGCAAGTAATCGCATAGGGAGCATGATCACGTGTGGCACAAATTCAAACAATATCGCGCAGACTTCAACGCCGACGAACGTGGCATGGAATCCACGCAAGTGTTGATGATCTCCGCAATTGCAGCCGTCTGCCTAATCGCCATAAAGTTTTGGTGGAGCTGGTACGCAGACTATTTCAAACAAGCAGTCCAAATCTTTATTGAAAACTGAGGCCGCCCTGATTTCCTAGCGACGGTGCCATTGCTAGTTCGGCTTGGACACTGCAAGACGTAGCTGTTCGGGCAAGCTACACCACGTCGTTTGGTAGGTGGACTCTAAGGGAATATTGATGTGCAGCCGACTGGTCAAGAATAGCGGCATGTCAGGAAGAACCTCACCCACACCCAACGGTTCGATATAGGCAACTTTCTCGGAACCCGCTTGATACGAGACTAACAACCGCTGACGGCCAGGCGGGAGCTTAAACGGAACGTCTTCGATTTCCGCCCAGATCAATTTGTGGAGACTGTCAGGATCGCGAACCGTTGGCGGAAAGAGATCGACAATTAAAACGTGTATTCCAGCGCGAACGAAGGCGACGGTCTCGTCAACAAAGTCACGGACCGCACACATGCGATCTTTGTTTCCAGGCGAGACAATTTCAATGATGGCTACGATTGTTCCAAGATGATGTCGGATAACAATCTGGTTGGCGCGGTCAGCGTAGACCTCATTGGTGCTCCGCTGAACGATGCTAGTGGCCGGTGATTCCAATGTGACCACGCCTCCCAAACTATCTTCCAATCCAACGGCTGGAATCCCAAGACTAGTTTCGTAGCCTTCAATCGCTACTACATCGGGTTCTTTGGCTCCTGCTCGCTGCTCAACAAGTGCTGCTAGCCCTCGAGGCAATAAACCAGCATTAAGCTCATCGGTAATACGAATCGACCAGCTCTGATGGAAGTGATGAAATAGCCCTGCAGCTACTTGGCTCCAATCATGTAAGGGCATTCCGGTTCATCCTGCTTTTAGGAACAAGTCTTAATGCGTCTAACCTTCATTCGCTGAGAGGAAGACCGTCCACATTCACAGGTCATATATTTTATACACTAGGCCCGCCACCGTTGCTGTCCGGCCGCGACAACCACCTTTCATTTGGCCAGGCGCTCGAATCGCAATTGCCAGACATTGGCTTGATTGAGTTGGGATGTGGGTAGTTGCGATGCGAGCACCAGGCGCGCGGCCTGCTGGGCCTCTTGGGTTTTCCCTGCCAATTGCAGGTTTTTGCACCATCGCCAGCGAGCTGCCCAGTGTAGTTCGGATCCTGCCTGCGTATTGGCCACCAACAACTTGGCCACACGGTTACTATCCTCGAGCCGATTGGGACCAGAATCGGCCAGGGCATTGGCTAGTTCCAACTGCAACCAGCCGCCGTTACGAGCAGCTTTTTCCGCCAATTCCTGCAGTGCATCCAAAGCCTGCGAGACGTCGCCGGTCCAAGCTGCGATCCGCAGCGCGGCGGCTCGACTGCGCGGACTGGAACAACCTGATAACATTTCCTGCCAGCTTCCAGTCAACTTCAACCGTTTGGCCCATTCGGCATGGATCTCCCAGGGGCTCTCGTCGATGGCTTCAATGAGCTCTCTGGCCAAACCTTCGCGGATCTGGGGCGGTAGTACTTCCGGCTCCCAATTCTGCAAAGGTAGGCTGTCGAGATGCCGGTGCTGGCCGCTAGTTCGCACCGTGTCTAGCACGCGCAATGCTCCCACCAACTGCGCAGCGTCCTCGCTCTGGAGTTGCGGTTCCAGTTGCGACAAAAGCTTCTGTTGCTCGATCCGCTCGGCCTCGCTGGGCCATGACGTTGCCGACTGTACACTCAGTTGCACCAAAGCGGCCATAGGCTGGCCGTGCGCAAGCTGCTTGTCTTGAATTAACGCATGCAGTGCCTCCATCGTCTGCTTGAGGCTGTCCGGCTCTTCAATCAGCAGCGTTGCTCCCAGCCACATCAGGAGGGCATGACGAACCACTTCAGGCTCCCGCGCCGCCGCTGCGCGATGCAAGCACACATCCGCCCACTCTGCATGGCGTTGCCCCTTGGACATCCAACTCAACAGCCACTGGGACGGTTGGGCAGAGGCGGGAGAGTCCGGCCAGCGGAGCAATTGCTGTTTAAGTAATTCTTCGTAGCGCTCCACGGCAGCGGCATCGCCGCTGCGCAACGCTTCAGTGACGTAGAGGATGGCTTGCTTGTGGACCTCCGCCGCTTCCGGCAGATCCGCAAATTTGTGAGTCACGGGCACCAAACAGTCAGCGGCGGATAACCATGACTGTTGCCGTTGCCACAAGGCCGCTGCCTGGCTGGCAACTTTGAGTGCGGATATTCCGCGTTCGGCTGCGGCTTCGTCATCGCGAAACTTCAGGAGCCGCTCGATGGCCTGTGCCTCATCTCCCGATGCTATCAACTGCCGAACCTCCGCAATCAACAGATCCGCGGCGACGTCGGTGTTAGTCGATGTGGCACCACCGCTCGAATTAACCAAAATTGCCTCTGCTCGACTCCTCCAGTAGTCGCCAAAGCGAGCGCCGATACGCTTTGATCTCGCGATGACTTGCTCCAGCGCTTGCTCTTTGACTGCTGCGGTTAGCGAGTCGAGCGAGGCAACAGCGAGCTGAATCTGCGCGAGTTCGTGTTCGGGACCGCTTCCCCATTGCTGGAGAATTGGCAACATGGCGTAGCCACGACTGAGCGAAGGTTTGCTTTCCCGTCGCGAGGCGAGATACTCGATTACCACCGAGGCTGCCCGCATCTTCGCTTGCGCATTGTTCGCCTGCGAGGCGAGTTGCTCGAGTTGCTGTAGGGCGGCGGAGCTCTGCCCTAACTCCAGATTGGCTGTGGCCTGGGCTACCAAAAGCTGTGATCTCGACAGCCAATCTGCCTCGGTACGTTGAAGGATTTCGAGGGCTTGTTGGTTGACGTCTGTTGCGGAGGCAATGCGATCAGCGCTCCCCGTCGCGTACAACCGCATGCGAATCAACAACGCTTCGCAGCGCATCAGGCCGGCATCAACCGACAGCTTCGCCAACTGTGCCGCCGGGGCTTGCTTTCCACCGGACAAGCCCTCTCGTGCAGCCAGGGGCTGTCGCTGTTTGAGATCGGCTTCCAGTTCCTCAACTTGGCTAAGTATTCTCCTAACAATTTCCAACGCGTTATCGCGGGCAGTCGTTCTTGCAGGAGCAGCCAAATACGCTGCCAATTCCGACTGTGCTCGCAGCAAATCGCACCGGCAAAGTTGCCACTGAATCCAAGGGATTCGCGGGCTCTGGGGCTCTTGCAGCATGAACCCATCGCGAATTGCCACGCACTGGTCCCAATGACGCCCCGCTTCGGCCTGCGAATGTAGCGCCGCAAATGCATGGCATTCCATCAGACGCATGGTCCATTTGGACGCCATGCTAGGATCCTCGGCAACCAGAGCCCGCCGCGCGGTAACGTAGTTCACCGCCGAAGCAGTCAAGCCAACATCGCACATGGCGCGGATCGTCAGGTCCTCCGCGTCGCTCTGCGCAAACGCAGGCCCTAACACGGTTAGGCTTAAGGCAACGCCTGACATGCATAGGGTTCGAGGAACCAGCATCGTCGCCGAAATCATGGTGTGACACACTTTAGCGTTGAGTCCTATGCGATTGGATCGAGCACGTTATTCCTGAAGAATCGCAGCCCATCTCACTGGTTCAAAATCCCCAGTTGTCGCGCTGCTTCGTACATCACAATTCCCGCAGCAGTCGCCAAATTCAAGCAACGCACAGGCCCAGGCATCGGGATAATCACTTGCGTGTCAGCGTATCGTTCATGCAGCGATTCAGGCAAGCCACTCGACTCGCGACCAAAGACCAGGGCATCACCGTACTCATAGCTTACGTCGCAATGAGCTCGACTGCCAAACTTGGTAAGCAACCAAATTCTCCGTGTCGGTAAGCGCTCTACAAGCTGCTCCCAATCATCCACCAGCTCCCAACATAAATCATCCCAATAATCCATGCCCGAGCGTTTGATTTGGGCTGAGTCCAAGCGAAATCCCGTTGGGCGAACAATCCATAATTTAGCGCCCAAGGCCACACAGGTCCTGCCAATATTGCCCGTGTTAGGCGGAATTTCCGGCTGAAACAGTACCACATGCAAGGGATAAGAATTGGATTCAATTGGGGCTTTCCCGGTGGCGGCCATGCAGTAACTCTTTTATAAAGACAAATCGCGCACCCAATCGGCGCGATGAGCGGGAGAGTAAATTGAAGTAAACTAACTACAGAATTCCGCCATGTTTGCGGCTAATTGAGTTTCCTAATCGACTCCTTATTTCGACACGGCATTTTATGACAATTCCAGTTACTTGTCCCAGTTGTCTAAAACGATTTAGCGTCAGCGATAAGTTTGCGGGAAAATCCGGCCCTTGCCCGAACTGTCAAAAGACAATCAAGATTCCGGAAAAATCCGAAGAAGTTGTCATTCATGCCCCCGAGGATGCGGCGCCTAAAGACTCCAAAGGAAAGTCGATCCTCAAACCAATTCGCCGCCAGGAAGTCAAGCTAAGCCTACCCATTATTTTGGCCGCGTCTCTTTCTACGATCGTTGTTTTCGGCTTAGCATTTGGTCTAGGATTGAGCGGCGGGGCTCCCGCCGCCCTCTTTGCCATTTCGTCATTGCTGCTCGCCGGTCCGCTCGTCTTTGTCGGGTATTGGTTCTTGCACGACGATGAATTGGCTGGCTTTAGAGGGCGAGAACTTCTAATCCGCTGCGGTATCTGCGCACTTGTGTTTGCCGCCATTTGGGCCATCTACGCCTATGTCCCAAGTTACCTTAATGACGACACCGAGATTTCGGGCCTACAAATCCTGATGCTGATCCCTATCATGTTAGCCATCGGCACGGTCGCTTCCGTACTGACGCTGGAACTCGAGGTGATCCAGGGCATACTGCACTATGCCCTCTACCTTGGTATCACGTTCATCCTCGCCTGGCTGGCCGGCGCGCCGCTGACTGGCACACGGCCTGCGGATGAACCTGTGAACATTACACCACCCGCCGTAAAGCAGCCACAACAGGCAGCTCCCAAACTGCCCCCCAGCCCGCCCAGCGATGATGCAGAAAAGAAAATCCCCAATCTGCTCCAATAGATTTGCAACCCACTGAACTTTATTGTAGACCGATTGTCCCAATCGTTTTCATCAGCAATCGGGACAATATTGGGACAATTGCTCTACACTGAATCCTAATCTTAAAGTTGGACGGAGCACTAGCACACTCGCGAGAAACCGAAAAAAAGGCAAGCCGTTGGAGCGGCTTGCCTTAGCAAATCTGCGGTTGTCTGTGTAGCTGTGTTCTACATTGCTGATGCGTCGGACGCATCGTCTCCGGCTTGATCAGCAGCCGACTGAGGGCTTTGCTGCAACAGCGGGAAGCTCTCCTCCAACAAATCGGTCCCGCGGTTGACCAAGTCTTCCAAGGCTTCGCGGCGGTAGGAAACCTCCGATTCTTGAAAGCTGCGGAAACCGGTACCGGCAGGAATCAAGTGTCCCAGGATGACGTTCTCCTTCAAGCCTACCAACCTATCCACCTTGCCCGCCAAAGCGGCTTCGGTCAACACCTTCGTCGTCTCTTGGAAGCTGGCTGCTGAGATAAAGCTGCTGCTTTGGACAGACGCTTTGGTAATCCCCAACAGTTGAGTGCTCGCCGTAGCTGGCTTGGGCTTCTTGCCTTTGGCCGGAGTACCGCCCAGACCTTCCACTTGGGCATTGGTTTGCTCCAAGGCATCGCGGGGAACCAGGGTCCCGAGGCTGTATTCGGAGTCACCCGGATCGGTAATCTTCAGGCACTCGGCTACCTCGGTGTTGACGCGTCGAAACTCGAATTTGTCCATAACCAATCCTGGCAGCAGAGTCGTGTCGCCCGGTGTTTCGATTTTCACTTTGCGCAACATGCGTGCGATGATGACTTCGACGTGCTTGTCGTTGATTTCGACGCGCTGACTGCGGTAAACCTGTTGGATTTCGTGCGTCAAATACTGCTGTACGGCCTCTTCGCCGCTGACACGCAGGATATCGTGTGGTACTAGTGGACCATCCACCAGCGCTTGGCCCGCCTTGACTTCGTCGCCTGTATGGACCAAGAATCGCTTGCCGTGTGGAACCAAGTGTTCGTGCTCCACGCCACTTTCGCTGCGTACGATAATCGTTCGCTTGCCGCGGCGTTTCGTTTGCTGCAATTCTACCACACCGTCAACTTCGGCAATCACCGCCGGATCCTTGGGCTTACGCGCTTCAAAGATTTCGGTGACGCGCGGCAGACCGCCCGTGATGTCAGACAGGCCCTTTGATTCTCGAGGCATCTCTGCGATGTCGGTACCGGCGGCAACCTTCTTGCCTTCTTGAACTGATATGACAGCTCGCTCAGGTAGGTAGTAGACGTCGAGCGGCTTACCGTCATCATCTTCGATGACGATCTGCGGGTGCAAATCGCCCTTGTGATCCACAATCAACATACGAATGCTGCCACCCGGATCTCGCTCAACTCGCATGGTCTCGCCTTCGACCACGTCGTCAAAGCGAACCTTACCGCCCACTTCGCAGATAATCGGAATCTTGTGTGGGTTCCATTCGCAGAGCACTTGATTCTCGCCAGCCATTTCATTCTCTTTGACACGCAGCACGGCCGCCGCAGGAATGTCGTATTTCTCGAGCTCGCGACCCTTGCTGTCCACCAGAATCATTTCGCTATTGCGAGTGAGCACAATTTGCGCACCTTCTTCGTTGGTCACGGTCCGCATTTTCGCGAACTTGACGATACCGCCCTTCTTGGCTTTGATTTCGCTTTCTTCGACGCTGGTATTTACCGCACCGCCGATGTGGAAGGTTCGCATCGTCAACTGTGTTCCGGGTTCACCGATCGACTGAGCAGCGATGATCCCTACCGCCATGCCTTCTTCGACCATGGCCCCGGTGGACATGTCCATTCCGTAGCAGCAGCGGCAAACTCCGAGCGCTGCTTCGCAGGTCATTGGGCTGCGGACCTGGATTTTCTCCAAGCCCATTTCTTCGATCTTGCGCGCGATTTCGCGAGTGATCATTTGGTTTTCTTCGACGATAACTTCGTCCGTGACCGGGTTCACAATGTTCTGGCGTGAAACACGTCCCGTAATCGCCTCTAGCAATCGCACTTCAACTTTCTCGCCACGGTAAACCACACCCTTGGTAATACCTTGTGTGGTACCGCAGTTCTCTAACGTGATAACTACGTTCTGAGCCACGTCGGCCAGCTTACGAGTCAAGTATCCCGAGTCGGCTGTCTTGAGCGCCGTATCCGCCAAGCCTTTACGCGCGCCGTGAGTACTCGAGAAATACTCGAGCACCGACAGGCCCTCGCGGAAGTTCGCTTTGATTGGCGTTTCGATAATCTCACCAGTCGGCTTGGCCATCAGACCTCGCATACCGGCCAACTGCCGAATTTGTTCAATACCACCTCGAGCACCCGAGTGCGCCATCAAATACACCGGATTGACGTACCAGTTGCCCAAGTGGTCGTCATGTTCCATGGCGGCCATCATGTCCTTGGTGATCTTTTCCCGAGCGTGGGTCCACAGATCGAGTACCTGACGATAGCGTTCTACCGGCGTGATAAGACCGCGGTCATGACGCTTCTTATACTTCATGACTTCCTTTTCGGTCTCTGCGATGTAGGTGAACTTCGAATCGGGAGTAACCAGGTCGTCGGTACCAAAGGACAAGCCGCTCTTGGTCGACTCGCGGAAACCTAGTTGGTTCATATCATCGAGCAAATTAATGGTAGCGCGACGTCCGAGTCGCTGATAGCAGTCGGAAATCACCGAGGCCAAATCGCTACCGCGCAGCGCGTAGTTATAGAAGTCCATGCCGTTGGGCAGCATCATGTTGAACAACACGCGACCGTAGGTGGTGCTGACCGTGTCTCCAAATTTGCCGGAGCCGTCGTCTGTTTTCAAGCGACGGTGCTTGGGTAAACGCACTTTGATCTTCGCGTGCAAATGGATCACACCTTGATTGAAGGCCAAGTCGGCTTCTTCCATCGAAGAAAACGTCATGCCTTCACCCTTCATATCCGATTTCTCAATCGTTATGAAGTAGCAACCCATCACCGTGTCTTGCGATGGGCTCATGATCGGACGACCATTGCTAGGCGCAAAAATATTGTGTGTGCTCATCATCAACGTGTGCGCTTCGACTTGGGCTTCCAAAGAAAGCGGCAAGTGCACCGCCATCTGGTCACCGTCGAAGTCGGCATTGAAGCCCTTGCACACCAACGGATGCAAATGGATGGCATTACCTTCGACCAAGATTGGCTCGAAGGCTTGAATGCCCATGCGGTGCAACGTAGGTGCGCGATTGAGTAAGACTGGGTGATTCTTAATTACCTGT
>JBGSTP010000097.1:0-26332 GCA_041736515.1 Pirellulaceae bacterium | reverse complement strand
TCTCCCGCCGCAGCTGAAGAATGCTTTCATTTGCTTCCTCGGCCGCAGCACCGATTTGGTCGAGTACCTGGGGATCGGTGGCAGTTGCTAATTTTTGATTGCGCGAGCGAGTGCGAACCCAGTTGCGATACTTATTCCGCGCAACACCGCGCAACCACGCACCAAAGATGTCCGCCGAACTCACGTCGCCGCGACACGCTCCGATACTCAGGTGCGCGTCGGCCAAACTATCCTGGGCCAGCTCAGCCGCATCCACGGCTGGCATTCCCCAGGAAATCAGCAATCCGGTCAGCGGGGCTCCGAACCGCTCAATACTCTCTTGTACATCCAAAATACGATTACTCTCCGTTAACCTCAGTGCGATTCTGAGCCCCATGCGTTTGGAAGTAACCGGTCGGCACTCACATCCCTCAAATTTCCCCACAGAATATCAAGATACTCTACTCAGCTCTTGGGCAATGTGTTGGCCTGTAGGCGACAAATGATGTGGATCTGCCGGTCTCGCGTGCACAACTCTGTTCGAGTTGGACGGGAGTTTGCAGCTATATAGCCACAGTTGCGACGGGATTAACCCTTTCGTTATCGAAGATCTCGATGCCGCGGCGCGATGGTTGATCGAGAGCCTGCTGGCAGTTTTCGCATTCTCCGACATCGGCACGGCACCTTTTTCGACAAGTAGCGCACCACTGGATTGCTACTGGCGTGGTGACGCTCATCAGGCCCAAGCCAACGAACGGTCCGCCAAGGAGCGAGGCAAATAACCAACGCCTGGTGACTGTCTTTGAAAATCGATAATGGCGGCAAGCCCAGTAGGTCAGAGAAAGTGCAACCACAATCTGCAGTACCAGAAAAGCGCAGAATGCGATACTGGCGGAGGGATTGGCTAACCAGTAGTCCCACTCAAATTGCTCCAAGCCTTGGCCGACGCTGAGCGAGATCATGACCAACAGTCCAAAACCAATCAGGGGAAACAATGCTGCCACCAACACTTGTGGTGCTTGTTGGTAGGCGGGACCTGTCGAAGGCGTCGGTTGGTGGTACGTTCTCTCTTCGAGCACCTCGCCGGCAACGTTCAGTCGAACCCACAAATAGTTGTCGCCGCCCTTGGTCGCCAGTGCTACCAATTCATCGCGGGATCCTGGTAGACGAGCAATCTGGAGCAGAGGCGCATCGACAAGTTGCGTTGGCAGGTTAACTGTCGTCTGGAAGTAGCGGACGCCTTGTACGCTCGCAGTTTCGGAGGTTGTTTTCCGTTCACGATCGCCGCGAGGTTGAATCATCACCAGGCGATCGCCAAATCTCAACCCTTGATCAACCACACCGGCACCGAACTGGTTGCATTTACTACTGGCGATTAGCGGAGTTCCATTCGGCATGTCAAAGAAACGCGAAACCGTCATTCCATCGTTCTCCAGTACGTATGCCGCATCTTCAAACGCTACCACCAAGTAAGTTTCCCCTTGGGGCGCATAGACTACCTGAGCAGCCGAATAATGAGAGTAGTAGAAATTTGCATTCCAGGCACTGTTATCCGCTAGCTCGCGGAATCGTATCGCACCAGTTGCTTTCTCTGGCGACAATTCATGCGTTAGTTCATTGTCCTCGGAGTAAACCAGAATCTTGCCACTCCTACGATCCAGTACGTAGATCCAAACGGCTAGTTTGGGATTGAGAATCTGTCCAACCAGGTTGCGTTGCAACGAGTCCGCATCTGCAGTTCGCGGTGGTGTTGCAATTCTCCTGGCCAAGGTACCTAGAACTTGAAACAGCTTTTGACTGGCATTCATGGATGCCAGGCGAGGCTCCGAATTGGCGAGATACCAAGTGGGCAACCGACTGAGCGAGACTTCCCAATCGTCAACCGCTTTCAACTGGTCGAGTACGGAGCCTTCGGTCGACATTTTGGCTGCTTTGGACCGCCGAATTTGGTTGCCACTGAACTCTGCGAAAGCTAAGATCGGCTCGCCGTCCTGGTCCAATCGAATGCTATGGGTCGTCGATGTCCCGGCTAAATAGGAATGCTCGTAATGGTACTGCTGGATGGCAATAGCAGTAGCAAACGCGGCAACCAGAAGACTCAATCCGTGCAACATTCCCAGGGCCACGCGCGGTGATCCGTTAACTCGCCCCAGAGATACAAACGTGTTGTAAGCGGCAAAGGAAAAAGTGCCAGCGGCGAAGACGGCCAGGCCCAAGCCAACCCAGCAAAGCTGACTGTCTACAGATTCGGTCGACATGACGCTGAACGCCAAAATCCAAATGGCGCATGGAAGTGGCAGCAGCCGACTGCCAATCCACCGCGCATGGCGCTGCACCACCAGAAATGAGGCCGGCCAACACAGGAACGCTAACAACGTGTAACCCATTACCGGCAACATTTCATCCCAGTAGGCCACCAGGGTGTGGCGATCATCCATGGCAATCCAAACCGCCGCGGCGAGGAGAGGCGGCAGGGTTGCGAGGCTATGCATCAACAGGCCCGCGATAAACTTGGCCGCAAACGCCGCTTTGGCTGTGATGCTTCGATGCAGCAACAACGCTCGGCTTTCCAAGCGATAGTTGCTCCAGCTCTGAAACGCTCCCAGCAGGCTTGCAATAATCGCGGCTGCAAACACGGACATCGCCATCAAGTCGAGTCGATTGAACAACAAGTCTTGACCGTACATCGCATACAGCGTTATCAGCGAGGTAGCGGCAAGCGCGAGTGGGACCCAAAAGCCGTGTTCACGCAGTTCTTTCCAAACAATTGTCTTCATCACTTTCCCTCCAGAGCATGCGATAGTGAGCCAATCATCGTTGCCGGTCTCAAAAATGCGAGAATCGAATCCTCTAAACTCAACTCTTCCTGAATCGCTTCGCCTCCCAAACGATCGATTGCCGCAGCGGTTTCATCATCCGGATCGGCTATGACCACATGCGTGCGATCTCCGATTTGCCGACTATCGATCAGCCCCGGAATACCTTGCAAGCCACTGGAAATCGCACGATCAATGCGCCACCCGACCACACGCTCGCGAAAGCTGTCCATCGATGCATTGACCACTAGCTGCCCGCCGCTAATCACCGCCACTCGATCTGCGAGACGCTCGACATCATCCAGCAGATGCGTACAAATTAGAATCGTGCGTCCATCGCGTCGTGCAAACGCCAATAGGCCCTCCACCAACGCTCGTCGCGCTACCGGATCCAACCCCATCGATGGATCGTCGAGGACCAGCAACTCGGGATCGGTTGCTAATGTCATAGCCAGCGCGATGCCTGCTCGCTGCCCACGGCTTACGTGCCGCACTCGGTCGTTGGGTGATACCCCAAAAAAACGCAGTATAGAATCAAACATCTGCTGATCCCAACTCGGGAACGTTTCTCGCTGAAACCGGGCCGCGTCTTTGGCCCGCATCCACCACCATAGAAAATGGCCCTCTGCCAAGTAGCCAATGCGGCCTCGTGTTTCGGGAGACAGCGACTGGCTATCGCAACCCAGCAATTCACAACTGCCTCGCGTAGGCTCCAGCATGCCCAGCAGCAACCGGATGAGGGTTGTTTTTCCGGCACCATTGTGGCCGATCAGCGCCGAGACTTCGCCCACTGGCACGTCGAGCGTCAGTCCTTGCAATACTGCCTTGTCGCCGAAAAAGCGTGTGAGACCTCGCGTCCTAACGGCGGGTGTGCGATCGAGCATGGTTCAAGCCCTCCAATGAGTTCTGGTATAGGGGATTACTCAGTTGCAGCGAATGACTCCAGTTTGGCTGCAACTTCCGCTTGGATCTGATCAGCGCTATAGCCCAGCACCGACACATCGGCGAGAAAGACATCTAAGGCGTGTTGAAAGCGTCGCTTACGCTCTGTTGCCGAAAAAACACTACGGCGTTTGGCCACAAATACTCCGCGACCGTGCTGGCTTTCGAGGGTTCCCTCGCGCACGAGCTCGGCGTAGGCCCTAGCCACCGTATTGTGGTTGATCACCAACTCTTCTGCGAGTTGCCGGACGCTCGGCAGCGATGCCCCCACCGGCAACTCGCCAGACGAAACCGCTTGTCGCACTTGGTCGATGATCTGTTTATAAATAGGGCGATTCCCGCCGAGATTAACTTTGAGTTGCATGGCCGTCGCGAGCCCCGATCTCCATGTGTCCTAGTGTACCGCAGTAACTAGTACACTATACGTTCGGCATGCCGCTGTCAAGGTTGTTTTTGCAAATCAGGGTGATCTCGATGCTTCTGGTCAGAACCCGGCAAACAGTTTTCAGATTCTGCGATAAGTGTCCTAATCAGCGGTTTTTGTGCTGGCCCGCTATCTTCACTAGCGGTAGACAAGGAACTCAGAATCCCCTAGCGCGTTTGGTTTGCCAGCAGGCTGCGAGGCAGAGCGCCGCACCGATAGCTTCTGGGAAGGCGAGCACAAGATGTAATCGCGAATAGCCATCGAGAAATTGTCCCAACAAGCGGCCTGACGATGATCCTGCAAGTGGCAGGCCACCAATCAGCGCAGCAGCAAACACGTCTCCCCGCCGCAACAGTAGCAGCATGGCTGCTCCGATTGCGAGTTCGATACCACCATAGAACGCCCGAAACTCAGTTAGAATTTGGGGCGTCGATTGCTCGATGCCAAAAATGGAGAGCAACGCGCCTGGATCCGTACCCAGCCAGACAGCGAAGCCAAAGTAGATGAAGGCGGTCACCGTAACAACCGCCCTTGGAAATGTCCGGCTCATTCTAAGCCACCCCATCTTCACAAACCCAAGCCCAAAAACCGCGCGCGGGATTCGTTTCCGCCATCGCCGCTGGTGTCGCCGTTACTCTTGTTGACTGAGTTGGCTGGCTTTAGGCTCAGGTTCAGTCGACTTTTGTTCCACCTTGATAACTTCACCGCTCAACGACTTTCGTGGTAGCAACTGGTCCCGCATAGCGGTTTGGTAGACGAACGTGGCCATGATGAGCGAAGCCTGTTTGACGTCGTCTTCTTGAATACGATCAAAACCATCCATGCTGGAGTGGTGTGTCCGGGTGTTGTACTCGACCGTGTCCTGGATGAACTGAAATCCCGGAATCCCCACAGCATCAAAGGACTGGTGATCGGTTCCGCCCGTATTGGCTACCGTCACCGTGGAGGCGCCCATTTCGGCAAACGGTGTAAGCCAAGATCGAAAGAGGGGACGCAACTGCTCGTTGCCTTGCAAGTAGATACCACGAATCGCACCGGTTCCATTGTCCAAGTTGTAGTACGCAGAGATCTTCTCTTGCTCTGGTTTGATCTCATACTTGACATCTCGGTTTCGACCTTCGCCGTAGACCGCCTTTCCAAAATGCTCAGCCACATAGGCGCGGGACCCCAATAGCCCCTGTTCCTCTCCAGTCCAAAGTGCCAAGCGTATGGTGCGGCGCGGCTTGGCGTCGATCGCTTTCAGAATGCGCATGGCCTCCATAGCGACGCCGCAACCCACTGCGTTATCGGTCGCTCCTGTGCCAGCTTGCCACGAATCAAAATGCGCGCCCAACATTACGACTTCGTCCTTGAGGTCCGTTCCAGGAATTTCTGCAATGATGTTGAAGGACATCGCTTCCGGATCGTTGTAAAAGCGAGTCAGGACGTCGATCTCAAGCTCTGGCTCGAAACCCAGCTGAATCATACGAACCAGTTGGTTGTAATGTTCGGCTGCCATTACCGCTTGCGGAATAATGTCCATCGATTGCGTTGCCCATGGTCTTGGGCCACGGCTATTTCGATTTCCTTCTTCGCCCGCGTCGTCGGACGTGCGGGGCATGGTTACCGACGCCACAAAGACATTACCGCCATCGCCGCGTCCTGGTTCCAAGATAACTGCGGCGCCCTCGCGATAAGCCATCTCCCAGATATCCTCGCGTAATTTCATCTGGAGCCGGAATTGGGCTTGGGCATCCTCCGGTTCTTGAGCCTTTGGCTTTTCGGGCTCGGAGGCAGGTTTGCGCTCGGCTTGCTCTTCTTTTTCCGGCTGATTCGCTGGCGATGATTCCTTGGTTGGGGCTGACTCTTGATCCGAGTCGTTGTTGCCAGAGCTGGTTTTCGAATCATCGGCTGGCTTCGTCGCCTTATTCTCTTCACTCTTGGCAGTAGGCAGCGTTTCTGCAGCTTTGCTCTCGAGCGGAGGTGCAGGCGTTGGACGCTGCGGGGAGCTTCGCGAACTGCGTGGTAGGGGCGGCTGCGCATTGGCAAGCCGCAAAAGCGTTTCGTCGGTGTGACGCTCGGCTGGCGGCTCGAAGAGGGCCTTAAGCTCGCGTGGCTCACCAATCATGACGATCGCTCGGCCAAGCTTCCCTCGGTACTTGTCTAGGTCTTCCGCGGACTTTACATCCATGTAGATCGGAGTACCGCGAATCGTGCGGGTCGTGCTCGGCGACCAGGCTTTAACATGTGCAATCAGCGGAGAAAAACGCGGCGTGACCATGTTGACGGTACAGCCTTCGAGCGTCCAACCGCGTCCAAACGGCCCCCAGGACTCGCGATGAACATTGTCCAGCTGCCATTGGCTTAGCTGCTCTAGAGTCCAATCGGCTGCTTTGTCAGCCAATGGAGATCCCGTTAGGCGCGGGCCGTGAACATCCGTGAGGTAGCTGATCGTCCGCATAATCTGCGAGCCGTCCATGGCTTCTGACTTGATCTTGGCGACCATCTCCGGATCCACCGGCTCAGGTGCAACTTGGCCTTGAGTTTTGACCGGCAGGATAGCCTGCAACAGCATCACTAACAGGATGACGGGAAAAGCGAACCTCGGTTTTCTTGTTTGCATTGTGATCCTGGCAATTCATGAATGTTGACCGCGGCATCCAGTGCTTCAATCTGAAAAACGCAGTCGTGGGTTCCAGCGACTAAAAATTGCACCAGCCATGAGTCTCGGGTGTCGCGCGAGATCTCTGCAGAGGATAGACAGTATGCAGCAAACCGAGCTCAAGTACAAATTGGACGCAAGACAGTTTCCTGTTTACGGATTCTCTAAAATGCGACCAGCGATTCAAGTGAGCGAAATCTGCCACTGCTGCTGGTTAGAGGTCCTGTTTTTCTCGAACTGAGTCTCTTTGCAATACGCACTCGCTGCCAGCTGGCAAGCTGCGTCCGTGCGAATTGTTGGACTAGCTTCGCCGCGGATATCTTCCGTCGAACAGACACAAGGTGCACTCAGGAACACTTTGGTAGCAACCAGGAGCAATTGGGTCGTCCAATGTCACTCGAGTCGCTTACGATGAAAATGGCTAAAGCTTTTTCTCAAGCACTGGCCCTGCTGTTTCCGCGTTGCTACTCGCTTAGACTACAATCTTATCAGGGTGCACCGGCGGATTGCATTTAAAGCAGTGACCGAATTCTAGCGAGGAATAATAGCTGATGGTCGACAATCCAATGAAACTCGCGTCTGGGCGATTGGTGAAATTGGCAGCGCGAGCTATCTCGCTGATCCTTCTTAGCAGTGTGTTCTCGCGGTCAACACAGGCGCAACTACTGGAGAGCACCAGCCTGAGTTTCGGCGAAGCGAGCTTTCCGAGCGACTGGTATGTAGGCAATGGTGAAGGCTTGGAGGCTCTGCGCAAACTGGAAGGCCAACCCGCCAAGGAGCTCTCGGTGGTGAACTGCACCCGTTTGAATTGCAGATCGATGGCCTTGCTAACCGTCTGCACCAGCAAGGTTTTGGCTATGCCGGGCACGCCTTCCAGCAACAGATGTCCGCCGGTGAGTAGAGCGATCATCACTCGTTCGACAACGTCCTGCTGCCCGACGACAGTCTTGGCAACGTGCTCACGGATAATTCGAGAGAACTCCGATTGCTGGTCGGTAGCTTTCACACGCCAGTCGTCAGGGACAGCTTGAATCATCGTATGAGTCTCGTCAAATTGTGTTGAAGCATTAGGGACGCGGCGACGGTGGCAGGCCTTCGTCGGGATTTGCTACGAAAATTCCTACGTCGCTAATTGTGGCGTCCGTGCTAACGACGACGTCAGGCTTAGGCTCAGGCGTCTTGTCAGGAACGACTTGCGATGGTGCTTCCGGCGGTTCTGCAGCACCGGTGTTGTTCGCTAGTTCCATGACCGACGTAGGAGCTTGGTCTGTCCCCACGTGTATATGGTAGACAGTAATATTGGCCTGCTTCATCTCGTCGATAAACTCCGACAAGTTTCCATCGTTCACGTCGGTGGCGAGTCGTTTGTGGCCACAGACGAAGCTGGACTTAAACGCATTTTCCGACATATCGATCGCATGAAGCCGGCTCGATTCAAGCCATCGACGGCGATCCCCATGGATTACTTCCAACCATTCGCATTGGCAGGTCTAGGCCTGTTGGCGGTTTACAGCTTGGCTGCTTTCGGAATGAGGTACACGCCATGGTAGTGGACCCCGCGTTGATCGCACTTATCGCCGCATTGGTTGTGGCCCTTGCACATAGTGCAGCTGAATGGTTGCACAGCGTTCGCACGGCTCGAGTTGCTCACCTGGCTTTTGGAATTTCGGGCAAGCCGAGAGCGTGGGCCAAACTGGTACCCTTTGCACGAATCCTTGCGAGCGCGGCGGCGACTTGGGGCTTGGTCGTTCTGGCGCTCATGGAGCCAGCTGCTATCGAGAAAGAGCCTTCGCAAACCGCGTCAAAGCACCTGCTGGTATGTTTAGATGCTTCGCCCAGTATGTTTGTCGAAGACTCCGGACCCGATGGTAAAACCAAGCGTGCCGTTTGGGCCGGCGAAGTTATTCAAGCAGTACTGGATCGGCTAGATACGGAAACGACGCGGGTTACGGTCTTTGCCGTCTACACCAAGTCGATACCTGTGATCGAAGACACTTTCGATATGAACGTAGTTCGCAATTTGTTGGATGGACTTCCGCTGTACGCCGCATTTGACTCGGGGCAGACCAAGCTGTCGACAGGCGTCAATGATGCCTTGGCCTACGCGCGACAATGGAAAGCAAAATCGGCCACATTGTTGGTTATCAGCGATGGTGACTCGGAAGAGCAAATTCAAGTGCGTACCATACCTCCATCCGTGGCTGATGCAATTATCGTGGGGGTAGGCGATCCAGTTCGTCCGACCATGATTGCCGGTCACCGTTCGACCCAAGATGCTCAATCGCTCAAGCTCTTGGCTTCAAAACTCAAGGGCGTGTATCACCAAGGAAACAACAAACACTTGCCGACCGCTGTGGTAGATAAGTTGTCGATGATCCGTCCGCGAGTCGGGGAAGGATTCGGCTTGCGCGAAGTGGCTTTAGCATGCCTCGCGATGGGATGCATGTGCCTTGGTTGTTTAGACCCCGCACTAATTCTTTTCGGTCGCCAGCATCGCGATCATCCCGTGAGGATCCCTCGTTCAAACCAATCACTTGTACAGCAAACCCGTGCGGCCAGTTTAGTTCAGGAAGGAAGCGTTTAATGCTGCGTGTAATTGGATGGAGCATCTGGGCCATTCTGCCGATTTTTGGGCTCGCCTTTCATTACGGGCCGGGACAGAAGTTAATGCATCGCGACTTGGCCATCGATCGAATGGAGACGGCGCGTAGCGCTGAAGCGGAGGCCGAGCAACTTCAGGCTATCGCATATGCTGCTCAATTCGAGACGCTCGAAATTCGCAAGCAATTACTGCAGCACGACAGTGAAACAACTCGGCTTGAATTAGATCGTCTACTATCGCGCGAACAACAGGCGTACTCAGCGGCGAGCGATGCGTGGAAATTAGCAGCAGATCGCTACCAGCAAGTCGAATCCTTATTGGACGGCTCCACTGAAGCCAAACAAGTACGCTGGCTGCGAGGCAGGGCATTAGTGCGAGCCGGTGAAGTTTTCAATGGCATCGAAGCATTGAAAACCACTCTGGATGAGGTGGAGCAGGCTGAGTTGAACAGTGACAAAGATGCAGAGCTACTACTGGCCGCTCGTGAAGAGTTGGCAGCGGCTCACTACTACGGCGCACGACTGTTGCGAGAAGAAGGGCGTTCGGCAGATGTCTGGCGACAGGTGGCGGAGACCTCGCGCCAACAATTTCGCTTTTTGGCCGAACAATCCGTCACATCCGATTCGCCTACAACTACTGGCAACTTCCAACGCAATCTAGAGCGTGTATTGGATCTGGAACAACAAGATAGATCGGAGCTGGTTGGCAAACCGATCCCTAAGGATTCGCCCCGTGCAAGACGACCGGGAGACGGCGAACCAGGCAAGAGCCCCGGTATCGGACCGCCCCGCGGCGATCAACCCGGTAGCGGTGCTTCGGGAATGATGGAAATAGGCGAGGGTTGGTAGCGGCCAGGTAACTGAACTTGCACATAACAAAAATAGAATTGCTTCTTTCGAATCGAGATTGATTCCTATGTTCCATCAAAAACAACTACTCTCTGTGAATGTTGGTCGAAGGTCACTTACTGTGGGTGCCCTGCTTATCATGGCGGCAACAGTGCCTGAACGGATGAGCGCGCAGATACCGGCAGTTCGTTTAACGCCAGTTCAGAGTAGTTCCTCAGTGCAAGATGAGACAGCCACTGGCAACACAACTGTTGTAGCTCCTGCGACAGCTGTTATGTCAGGCACATCGTCGTTGCGAGATGAAGAGAAGGCCCTGCTGAAAGCCGACTACGATAAGCTGTCGCCCGACGAGCAACAGTCGATGGTAGCAACTTATAAGGACCTGGGAATCGACTTGCTGCTGGCCATTGGACTGCGCGGCAATTCGGTCGCGAAGGGTGCGGACAGCGAGCCCAAAGTCCTAAAGGCTGTCAAGAGTTTGAATTTTGCACGCACTCCAGCCAAAGTGCTCGAAGCTCGCGCGCAGCTGGGATTGAAGGCGATAGCCATGCCTGGCCCATCTGCGCCTGCTGATGAGCAGGCTGAATGGCTGCATCGCCATGTGTTGGCTGGAGAGTGGCAGGCGCTGCAGGGATTCCTCCAACAGCGCGCGGGCAGCGACGCACCGGAGATTTATGCACATGTACTCCAATCGACTAACCAAGGCGATCCGGGGCTTTTGCCCGAAGAGATTCTCGCCATCTCGGAAGCCTGCCCCGCAGAATTGACGGACTGGCAACTCACGTTATTGGCCCAACTGCTTAAGACGGCCGCATCGCGTTCGAGCACAGGTCCATTCCTGGCGAAAATCCGTGAGGGCAGTTCGTTCTTTGGAATGCAAGAAGATGGTCGTCGCCAAAGGACGGCTCAGTTTCTTTCGGATGCCGGACTTGCCGTAGAAGCATTTGAATTCCTGCCTGTCCTCGATAGTGCTAGAGAGAATTCCAACACGCAAGCTCTTACGGCGCACGCCAGATACCATGAGGCCCGCGCCTCAAGCTTGGGCAATACTCCACAAGCAGAGCAACATACGCGGACAGCTTGGGATCTTTACTGTGAGATCGCGTTGATGGAAAAAGCTGATTTCGCCTCGCGGCGCGAAGCGATGGGGCAGGCAATTGAACTCTTGCCCAGCATTCCCCCCGGTCCAGCCACCGATTGGCTGCGGCTGGTTTTTGCCAATAAGTCCTTGGCTCCCACGGGCCTCGAGGCAGTCGCACTCAAGGCCATGAGAATCGGCAATGAGAAAATCGGCATACAAGAGCGTGCCACAGCTATCCTCATGATCAAGGAATCCGTCGACGCGCTGCTCAATGACGACAGTGTCGAGTTGAATCAGTTGCGTATTCCGCTGCGATTACTAACCATGAGCCTGGTGTCCGCTGCGGAAGAAACGATCGCAAAGCAAGCAGCTAAGCCAGGTGTTGCACCGGAAACAGCGCTGCTCCTGCGGGCGCTGCCCGGCGACAAATGGTGCAGCTTAATCGAGCCGAGTCTGGCTATTCGCGCATACAAATCATTTTTCGGAATTGCTTTGGCTGCCGACAACACCGAGCTGGCACTTGGGCTGCTGGCGAGGGGAATGGAGCGAGCTCCAGACCAGGCTATCGAGTTAGCTGATGAATTCCTTCGCGTGTGGATGCCTCGATTGAATCCGCCACCAGACCCGCGGCGTGCGCAAACCATGATCATCATCGGCGGCCGCGTTCAGCAGGCTTCGGCTCCGCTAACGCGTGGGCGGCAGGACCGCAACCTGTCTCGGCTCAAGCAATTGCTGGATTTGCTGGACGAAATCGGAGCCAATGGCCGGACTTTGGAACGAGTGGTCACCGCCTTTTCAGCCTGTCATGGTAAAGCGGAGACTTTCCGTCGCGAAAGCGTTGTTTCTGTGTTGGGAGATATCGATAAATTATCTCCATCGGTGGCTGCGCGACTTGCCGAATCGATGCGGAACGGATTGAACGGCGATTGGCGCAGTCGCGATGCGCAGCGCGCAGCCGGAAGTAAACGCAGCGATTCAGAGATCGAGGCGCTAATTGAAGAGGGCTATCAGCTAGCGTTGGACCTGATCGAGTCTGCGTCTGTGGGCGAACCAGACGCATGGCGCTACGCGATGACCAAAGCGGCGCTGGCTTACGATCATATGCAGTTCCGCAAGCAGCGAGATCAAGACGCCGCAGCCTATAATGCCTCCAGACTCGATCTTTTTAATGCATTCGGCAACGCTGCCAGCCAATATCGAGCTGCGGTCCTACGCGGAGAGCTGCGCGAGGACCCAGGAGTCTATGTGACTTGGTTCAGTATCGCCTTAGGATCCAGCGACTTGGCTAATCTGAAGGCGGAGGATTTGTTGACCGAAGGTGCGGAGAATAACGAACAGATACAACTAATTCGTCAACAGCTCATCGAAATGCCAGATGAAATGGCCGCGTCGCACCTTGGAGAATTCGCACGCCGCGTGATCGACAAACTGCCCAGTATGACGCCCGAGGTAAAACCGGGTGTGGTGCGACGAGCTTGTGAGGTTGTGGGCGAACACCCTGCTGGCGCACTTTTGCGACAGACACTCGATCTTTACGAGGATCTGCTTCGCAGTGAATTGCAACTGCATCTTGCCGTTGATGGTTCGGACCAAGTCGGTACTGAACCATTCGGTGCAACATTGTCATTGAGGTACACGGCCGCCATTGGCCGAGAGTTAGGTGGTTTCAACCAATACCTACAGAACAATGTCTACAGTTACGTAGCCGGGCGCTATCAACCCATCAATTTTTTAGAACGTCTGGAGAAGTCCATTAACCAAGCCTTCACAGACAAGCTCGAGCTAGTGCACATCGGCTTTTTCGATTCGATGAACCCCGCGCGAGCCATCCAAGTCGATGGCAAGCCGGGTTGGGAAGAGAAACCTCTATGTTATATGGTAGTTAAGGCAAAGGATCCAAGCGTTGACCGGTTACCAATACTCTCCATGGATATCAACACGCAAGATGAGACAGGCATGGTGGTGTTGCCCATGGCATCAAACAGCGTTTCGATTGATGCAAGCTCACAGCCAAGCAAACCGCCCATGGATGTTGGTTCGCGACCTATCTTTGATCTGGATGTAGTGCAGACAATCGATACTCGCGACCTAGAAAAGGGCAACGGTAAAACGATTACATTTGAGATTATCGCAACGGGACGTGGACTTGTTCCAGAGCTGAATGGCTTACTCGATGGGTTGGATGATTCCGTGGCAGGTTACAAGATCAATCGAGAAACGATTGAAGCGGAGTCTGTTCAGGTCGTGGGAGTTGCCACGCCGGGGCGGTCAGTTTACAGCTATGGTGGCGAGTCAAGCGATTCGGAGACCTACGTCGAAGCCGACGCAGATGGGCTATTCCGCTTACCGACCACACGAAAATGGACGGTGTCCTTTGATGCGACGGGCTTGACTGCGGGCAATGAAATTCGCATTCCGCGGCTGTTTGCTGGATTGGATGGCAAGTTGAAAGCGGAACGATTTGTCGACATGGATCTGGTTGCAATCGACAGCGCAACAATCCCCATCCAAGAAACACCAACGAGCGCGGTTCCGTTCATTGTGGGCGCGTCCGTACTGGCTTTATTGTCTGTGGCTTTGGTGTGGTTCTATCTGTGGATTATCCGAGGTGGCGGACTAAACACAGCCGCTTCCGTACGCATGCCAAACGAGATCACTCCCTTTTCTGCAGTGATAACACTCCGCAGATTCGCGCAACTGTACGGGCAGCAGCTGAGCAGTGAGGATTATAGCCGTTTGGAAAAAGAAACCACCCAGCTGGAGCAACGTTACTTTGCGGCGGAAGCAAATGGTGAATCCAAAGAGGCCGTTGACGTGCTCACCTATTGGCAACGCCGACTTTCAGCCACATTGTAATCAGGCGGCGAATTGAAGGTCACGCCCTGAGCATTTTTTGGCAATGTCGATAAGACATCAAAGTTATCGCAAAATAGATTGGTTTTGCCCTGGGGTTACGTGGCTGGTATCTTGTCGGACCATACAGCAAGCTCGTTTCCACTAGGATCGGAGAAGTGAAAGCGGCGTCCCCCTGGGAATGAGAAAATTTCCTTAGTAATTTTACCGCCCGCTTTCTGTACCGATGAAAAAGACGACTCCAGATCAAGCGAATACAGTATCACCAATGGTCCGCCTGGCACAACCTTCGCTGAGCGACATATTCCACCACATTCGCCTTCACCGTTTCGCTTTCGGATACCAAGGTACTCCGATCCATACTCATTAAATTGCCAATCAAAGGCCGAGCTAAAAAACTGCTTCGCTGCTGCAATATCGCAGGCCGAGAGTTCAATATAGTTAATTTCGTGATGGATGTTAGCGGTGTTGGTCATCTCTCGACAGTCTTGTTAGAGTCAGGAAATGTCGAAACGCACTGCGTTCTTTTCTTTCGAGGCAAAGGGACACGGACACCAGTCGCAATAGACGATTCATTATGCCCAGACAGTAAGACAAATTGTAATCCGCACGCCCGAACGATGGCGATAGGGCTTCATTGCTGGAACCAACATGACAAACAAGCCGGCAACAAGCGAGTGCGCACAACCAATTCTCTGTCCAGTTATACCGAGTTGACCAGACGACCACGAATAAAACATATGCACGGATCATCTTTTTAGAAGAATTGGTTCCCCGTGCTTTGTCCAGTTTAGATTTCTGAGTACTACTTCTATCAATCTGGCCATCCTCTCCCTTAACCACTCAGTTTTAAAGTTGCGCTTTTGAGTGCCGAACGCACTGCAGGCGATAGCCTGGGACGCGAGTCGACGCGTGTCCAAGGGAATGGGGAACCATGCGTTTCACGAAGTCGCGAAGGGACAGTAATTTCAATGCAGACGATCATGTCGCCCCTTCGCGGTAGGGCTTCCAGGCCTTACTGGCTCAATTGTAATCCCACCGGGGACTTCGAAGCGTAATCCACCGGGCCAGCCCTGTGGGTTTAGGGTGTTTTACATGGACCACACTACCACCACGGCTGCCAGCAAAATCGCTTCGAAGATCCAGCTATTTCGCCCTCGGCGCGCGTAGCGAACAGCATCTAGAACTTGACCTGTTGGACAAGCTAATTGGCAATAGGCCATCGGGCGCCAAGCCGACAAAGTCAAACTAGCCAACCACGTAGCGAGACTCAGCGATAGGCCGATCCTCCAAGCATAGGCGTCGAATGGCTCGATCCATGCCAGCCCCACCGGCCAATCAAACATCAGCCAACCCAGCGCGGCCAGAATTCCGGCCCAGCTCGTGACCCGCAGAAGTCGAGCGATCCAGCGGTTTCCAGTGGCTCCCAAGATTTCGCGCGAGCGGGCAGAAATGGGTCGGGCCGCGGGCCGCAACCATTGCTGCAAGATCCCGTGTGGGCAGAGCTGGTCGCAGTAAACATTCTGTTTCATCAGGGCAGGCCACAAAACGGCCAGCGCAAGTAGGGCAGTCAGCCCTGGTGCCAAGTGAATCGGCGCTCCGCCGCGCGTCCAGCCGGCTAATAGCGAAAGTGACAATAGATTGCCTGCCACCAAACCAAGTATCACAAAGCACACTGCTTGCCAGGCAAATCGCGGAAATTTCTGACCACGCCAGCGAGAGCGGCTCCACGGAATACTCGCCACTGCCAGCAGTAACGTAGCCACTTCAGGTATGGACCAATTCCAGTTGCGTCTTGCCACTGTCGCTTGGCTGGAGGCATCAACGGCTGGCTGAGTTAGCTTTGCGGCGGCGGCCTGGACAGTGTGTGCGACAGCCATGGAGGTCATCGTTGCACCGGAAACGCCCTCGATTTTCTCGCCTTCTATATCCATGTTGGCTAAGCTATCGAGGCTGCGCTGCCTAAACAGAGGCCAAAACGAATATTCTTGTTTAACGTAGCCCACATAGGGCTCGTTGTCGTAAGAGCGACGCAAGCGCGCGTTGCGCAGGACACCCGAGTCGTCGATCCAAAACAACAATTCACTCGGGCCTTGGTACCCTTCCACATCGTCGACCAGATTTCCTGTGCGCACGACGACTCCAAGTGATTTCCCTTGGGCGTCCAGGATTTTCCAGGCAGTGTGGCCGTTCCAATCCGCTGCCACCATCTGTTCCGCGCCAGTCACCAGGTTTCGAACTTCGTCCAGAGCGACCGTCTCCGGGAAACGCAGGCTCAATCGCTTGCCACTCATTCGCAGCGTAATGGCTTCGGCAATCGCCAAGCTAGTTAGCGTGGCCCCACTGACACCGTCAACCGCAGCAGGAGACGCATCGCCCCAGTTGCGGCCAACGAATTGTTGCCAGAACAATCTATCCGCTTGAACCAGAGCTACGTGATCGCGAGTGTCCCCTGAATTCAACAAGAGCGCCGCAGTCACTGTTTGTTCTGGTGTGAGCAGCAAGCCCACATTATTCGGTCCAGAGTAACCAACGACACTATCGGCCGCTGGCGATGTGGTGGCGCTGGCCGCGATCACTTTACCACTCGCATCGATGACTTCGACAATCCCGCTGTCCAGCGGTGGTTTCAGGCTGGCCGCATGGGGCACGAATTCTTGGATTTGAACAAGCGACATTCCCGCTGCAGGACTGGCCATAGTCCTGGAGCTGTGACGGCCGGCGGATTGCCGATGCAAGCCAATCACTAGAGTCAGTAGCAGCACTAGACGCAGCCCATGCCCCAGCCATTGCGCTGCTGAAGGATTGCGACTGGGGGTTGCCAGCGGAGACACTGGAGAATTGGGCTGAATTACGGGCAGTTTTAGCATGATTCAGGAACAATCTCGCTGAGCAAAGGCATCGGTCTCCATGAAATAGTAATCGTACTCTAACCGCGTCGGCAGCCGTCCAACATGCCTAACGCGAAAGCAGAGTGCGAATGATTCAAGCCAACACAACGGCTCGCCTACACGCTGCTAGGCAGCTAAAACACTAGCATCGCAGCCGACATGATTGAGTGACCATGACAAAAAGGGGGAGCAAACTTGATTTTCGTAACGGGTGGAACAGGACTTCTGGGTAACTGCATTGTGCGTGAGCTTTGCAACCGAGGCATGCCGACGCGTGTGCTTTGTCGTCGGGGCACATCGCGCAGGCCCTTCGACGGTCTCCCTGTCGAGATCGTCGAGGGCGAGTTGGCTGATGCAGTGTGTTTGAACGCAGCCATCGCCGGCTGTGTGGCCGTCGTGCACAGTGCGGCACTCATCCACATCGGTTGGCAGAGATTGGAGGAATCACGAAAAGTCAACGTGGGCGGAACGCAAAACATCATCCAAGGCTGTTTGCAACATCGGGCGAAGTTGCTGCATATCTCGACAGTAGATACGCTGCCTGCGGCATTGGACATCTTGCACCCAATCGATGAACGCGGCTTGGATAAGCTGGGCCGGCCCGGCGTCGCCAAGACACGCTGTTCCTATGTGATTAGCAAGGCGGAAGCTGAACGCGCGGTCCGCGACGCAGTCCAGCATGCCGGACTTTCGGCCGTCGTGCTGCATCCCGGCTTTATGTTGGGCCCCTGGGATTGGAAGCCATCGAGCGGGCGAATGTTTCTGGAAGTCGTAAAGTCGCCAATCGTCGCAGCCCCGCGCGGTGGCTGCAGCGTATGCGATGCGCGGGATGTGGCGGTGGCAGTGGTCAACGCGATCGAAATGGGGGTTGACGGGCAGAACTACATATTGGCCGGTCAAAACACTCCCTATCGTGAACTCTGGACGCAAATGCTAGCGGTCGCTGCTAGGCAAAAGCGAGTCTTTCGCATGGGACCAGGCATTCGAATCGTTGGGAAAGCCATCGATCTGGTCAATCGATGGCTGCAGGAGGGCGACATCAACGGTGCCGCCATCGCCATGGGTAACTTGGGCCATTATTACGATTCCAGCAAAGCTATCGCCGAATTAGGCCTGAAAACATGCGTTACAAATGATTTATTTTTAGATTCTTGGCAATGGCTAAAAGCCAATAATCAGGTCTAGGACAACTCCCTACAAGGGAGGCAGGCCGTCGTCGACATCATTTCAGTCGCTTATTTGCGCCCTAGGGCACCGTAAAGTCCCTGAAAGTCGCTCAAAAAATCACTCTTTGTTAATATTCAATTGACTGTGCATAACTTTTCTGTATTATCGTGGAGGTGTCGTAATGAGCGTATGTTAATTCTGTTTTTCATTGGGAGAGAACTGGTATGAGAAGGCAGCGAAGCGGATTTACCTTGGTTGAGCTGCTGGTGGTGATAGCCATCATCGGCATATTGGTCGGGCTGTTATTGCCCGCTGTACAGGCTGCACGCGAAGCAGCCCGCAGAATGCAGTGCAGCAATAATGCGAAACAAATCGCATTGTCGATGCACAACTACGAAAGTACTTTCAAGAGATTTCCTGCAGGGACGACGGCGTTCTATCCACAAAACATCAATCCTCCGCAAGCGTACGGCGGCGGCAGTACTGCCACCAACATGTCGACCGCAAATGGTTTTTATCATGGCCAGATGAGCTGGACTGCGGCAATTTTGCCATACATTGAAGGCAACAATATTTACAACCAGATCGACTTCAACTTCCGCCCTTGGTGTGCGGATACTGCAGACACATGGTTCCCAGGTCCCAACGGCGGACGCAATGGTCCCGACAACTCGAATCCTTTCATAGCTGGCAGTACTACAATTCGCGTCAACCAGATCGCAGGCAGTTCGGCGCCGCCTAGCTTCGTGTGCCCCAGCAGCCCATCCAAAGGTGCTCCCGGCACATTCAAAGACTACGCCATGAACGCTGGGATCGGCCCTTTTCCACGCGCTACCCCCACAGCCGATGACATCGCTGCGGGTATTTCCGGCACGAATCAGTCGAGCTGCTGTGCGGAACGCTCGATCCGGGTTAGCGGTATCGGTGGCAAGAATTTCTGGTGCACGATGGGGCAAATCTCGGACGGAACGTCCAACACGTTCTTGATTCTCGAGCAGTCCAACGCAATCGCCAATTTTTCGCCTACAACCAACCAGTTCCTGTGGTTGACCCACAATTCCCAAGGCCTTGCACAGGCGCTGCAGGGCGGACGAAATTATCCTCCTAACCCAGATCCACTGAATCGCCAAATGACACGTCGGTCCGGCGGTTGGGGCTTGGCCGGACGTTGCTCCTGGGGTTGGCACGTCGGCGGTGTAATGACTGCCATGTGCGATGGCAGCGTCCAGTTCGTCACCGATGGTATCGCGCTACCTGCCTGGCGTCGACTGCACAGTCGCGATGACGGACAAGTTGCTCAGTTGCCGAATTAAGTCTGCATGGATCCTTAGTTGATGATGCGTTCCGGTTTTCCGGAACGCATCTTTTTTCCTTTCTATACGCACCGCTTTCGTGGACAGATGCGTTCCAGTTAATCGCTTCGTACTTCAAGGATACAAGGTCGAAAATGTCAGTTCAGTTGCGTGGTTTAGTGGGCTTGGTCACTGCATTTAGTTTTGCTCTCGGCTGCGGTAAGGCCGACTTTTATCAATGCGAGGGGGTCGCCACCCATGATGGCAAGCCGGTATCGTTTCTGCAGGTTGATTTTCTGCCGGTAGATCCAAATCTGGGACGCCCCCCTTTTGCCATGACCGACGAGAATGGTCGCTTTCAATTGACCACCGGTCGCGAATACGGTTTGGTCCCTGGCAGCTACAAAGTCTCTGTACAGGATCCAGGCGCTGCCGACGGGCGCAAAACAAGTACAGAGCCAGAATACCTGTACGTGATCGATCGCTATTCGGACCAGAAGTCCGATATTACTTACGAAGCCGATCGACACAACAAAAACTTTGAGCTCAAGCTCGACACCAAGGAATATACCGGGCCAGCAGTCAGAAAGGCCACGGAATTCAAAGCCATCGACTGATATTGCGCAATTTTAGAATTTCCGGGCTAGAGGCCCAGCAGATTACCTAGCCCAGCCCATGGGGCTGGGCGTTGGGGTAGATGGATCTTAAGGGCCAAAGGTCCGGCCGTTCGAGGAGCGACGTGATTGTCAGGAACAAACGGCCGGGCCGTTGGCCCTAGGATTCAATAGTTTTTCTCCCAGCCCGATGGACCCGATGGGCCTGGGCTAGGCAAACGAACTGGGCGTTGCCCTTAATTCAAATACCGCAACTTCAAAACTTTGGCGCAACGTTTAGCGAATGTATTTCGCTGCTCACTTTCTTGAATCATGAGAAATCCGTGTCAATCATGAATCGCATCTTTGCATCATTCATCATGGCTGTTGCCCTGCAGTTATGTGGGTGTGAAACACCTAAGTTTTACGATTGCGAAGGAGTGTTAACCCATGACGGACGTCCGGTCCCCTATGTGCAAATCACATTTGCGCCGGACATCATTGATTCAGTGCGAATGCCGCTTGGTGTCACCGACGCCGAAGGACGCTTTGAAATGTTTTGTGGGCGTCATTTGGGCGTTCCGCCAGGTTCGTACACGGTTTACGTGGAAGATCCTGGGGCGGCTGATGGCCGTCAGACGAGCACCGATCCGGATTATCTTTATGTCATCGATCGCTACTCCGAAGGCAAGTCCGATTTCAAATATGTTGCCGATCAACATCGGCTCGAGTTCGAATTAAAGCTCGACACCAAAGAGTTCGCTCCGCCTGAAGCACCTGAAACGGAAGAGGCCGTTGCGTCTTCAGATTGATGTGTCAGCCCTGCGGGTTTTTCATTCATGTGAGTGCTGTAACCGGTGGTTATCACCACCGGCAGAGGATGTGTCAGCCCTCCGGGCTTGAGAAGATGGCAGGGTTGTTTAGCCCCCTTTGAGCTTTTTGGAATTAGGCCCGCAGGGCTGGCATATCCTCTGCCGGGGTCGAAGGCCCCGGTTCTATTAGCAATGAGCCACCAAGGCCCGAAGGGCCGACACACTTCTGCCTTGTCCATATTCTCCACCACTGCCGCCTTGCAGCTTTTCCGGTCGGTATCATTTCCTCTTGTTAATGTTTTGGTCCTCTGTCTGCCTGAAACCTGTGTTTTCGCTAATGAACAGCTCGGCTTACATTAATGGCAGATGCTGGCGCTTTCCAACAGTGGAATGCGACTCAAAACATCGCTAACATGTCCCGATGTTATGTTGGATGTTTTCTGTTCTTTCCTTTAGTTTTACCGGGAGATGGGTAATGGCGATGAGAATGCGTCGAGGGTTTACCTTGGTTGAGCTGTTGGTGGTGATAGCCATCATCGGCATATTGGTCGGGCTGTTATTGCCCGCCGTACAGGCTGCACGCGAAGCAGCCCGCAGAATGCAGTGCAGCAACAATGCGAAGCAAATTGCGTTGTCGATGCACAACTACGAAAGTACTTTTAAGAGATTTCCCGCGGGAACGACGGCGTTTTTTCCACAAAACGTCAACCCAGCGCAAGCTTACCCTGGCGGCAGTACTGCCACCAACATGACTACGGCAAACGGTTTTTATCACGGACAGATGAGCTGGACAGCCGCGATTCTGCCATACATCGAAGGGGCCAACATCTACAATCAAATCGATTTCAACTACAGGCCCTGGTGTGCTGACACCGCAGACACATGGTTTCCTAACCCCAATGGCGGACGCAATGGTCCGGACAACTCGAATCCTTTCGTGGCGGGTAGTACCACGATTCGCATTAATCAAATCGCAGGCAGTTCAGCGCCTCCTAGCTTTGTATGCCCTAGCAGCCCATCCAAAGGTGCTCCTGGCACATTCAAAGACTACGCCATGAATGCTGGAATTGGTCCTTTCCCACGCGCTACACCAACAGCCGATGACATCGCTGCAGGTATCTCCGGCACAAACCAGTCGAGCTGCTGCGCAGAGCGATCGATTACGGTCAGCGGTATTGGTGGCAAGAATTTCTGGTGCAAGATGGGGCAAATCTCGGATGGAACGTCCAACACGTTCTTGATTCTCGAGCAGTCCAACGCAATCGCCAATTTTTCGCCTACAACCAACCAGTTCCTGTGGTTGACCCACAACTCCCAAGGCCTCGCACAGGCGCTGCAGGGCGGACGAAATTATCCTCCTAACCCAGATCCACTGAACCGCCAAATGACACGGCGGGTCGGCGGTTGGGGCTTGGCCGGTCGCTGCTCTTGGGGCTGGCACGTTGGCGGCGTAATGACTGCCATGTGCGACGGCAGTGTCCAGTTCGTCACCGATGGTATCGCTCTACCTGCATGGCGTCGACTGCACAGTCGCGATGACGGACAAGTTGCAGAATTGCCGAATTAGTTTGTTCGCTTGCACCTGGTACCAGTTAATGAGCATAACACGTAGGCGAGTCTCTCCGAGACTCGCAACCAGCGTCTCCTCAATACGCGGCTGGTGCGTATAGCGAATAACTTCGGTTGGGTGCTTAGCTAGTCACTGACGATGCGTTCTGGTTTACCGGAACGCATCTTTTTTCCTTTCTATCCGCACCGTTTGGGCGGACAGATGGTCTGCAGTTCCAGTTAATCACTTTGTACTTCATGATTTAAGGTCGAAAATGTCAGTTCACATGCGTGGTTTAGTGGGCCTGGTCTCTTTGTTAGGTTTTGTGCTCGGCTGTGGTAAGGCCGACTTCTACCAATGTGAGGGTGTTGCCACTCACGACGGCAAACCAGTACCATTTCTGCAGGTAGACTTTTTGCCGGTAGACCCAAATCTGGGACGTCCTCCGTTTGCGATGACCGACGAGAACGGACGTTTCCAGTTGACAACGGGCCGCGAATACGGATTGGTCCCAGGCAGTTACAAAGTCTCTGTCCAGGACCCAGGTGCTGCCGATGGGCGCAAGACGAGTACCGAGCCAGCCTACCTTTACGTGATCGATCGCTATTCCGACCAGAAGTCGGACATTACGTATGAAGCCGATCGCCACAACAAGAACTTTGAACTCAAGCTCGACACCAAGGAATATACCGGGCCAGCAGTTAGAAAGAACACAGAATTCAAATCCATCTAAAGTTCCTTGGGACTGTCCTGTCACAACCTGTGGCACGGCTCTGCAACCTGATCGGCGTGCCACAAGTTGGTTTTGCTGGTAGCCTTTTTCCAACCATGAGATCCTTGTCAACCATGTATCGCATCCTGGTATCATTCGTCATGGCTGCTGCTCTGCAATTGTGTGGGTGCGAAGCACCCAAGTTCTACGATTGCGAAGGAGTGTTGACCCACGACGGACGGCCAGTGCCGTATGTGCAAATCACATTTGCACCGGACATCATTGATTCGGTGCGAATGCCGCTGGGGGTCACCGATGCCGAAGGACGCTTTGAAATGTTTTGTGGGCGTCATTTAGGCGTTCCGCCAGGATCGTACACAGTTTACGTGGAAGACCCAGGAGCGGCCGACGGCCGTCAGACGAGCACCGATCCGGATTATCTCTATGTCATCGATCGCTACTCGCCAAAGAAATCCGACTTCAAGTATGTCGCCGACCAGCACCGTCAAGAATTTGAAATGAAGCTCGATACCAAAGAGTTCATCGCATCTGAAGCACCTGAAACGGAAGAGGCCGCTGCGCCTTCAGATTGATGCGTTGGCCTTTCGAGCTTTTCACCATCGAAGGCCCCGGTGGGATTACAATTGACCCACTGAGGCCTGAAAGGCCGAAGATTGATGGGTTAGCCCTTCGGGCTTGGAAGCCGGTTGGGACAACCGACCCCACAAAGGAAGCGGCAATTGTTACTTGGCGTCGCCAGCGGCTTTCTTCTTTTTGGTGGCCTTGGCGCGCTCTTCGCTTGCTTCCTTGGAAACTACGTGGAAGCCCGCTTTGTTCAACGCCTGAACAAGTGCCAATCCATCGAACTCGCCCTCCACTACCAGCGTTTTCGCTTTGGGAGTTGCCGTATCTTTTTCAATTCCAGCCACGGTTGCTATGGCGGCTTTAATGGCGGAGTTACAACCACCGCAACAATTGTGCACGCCGACAAGTTCTAGACGCTTGATCTTGCCTTCTTTTACACCGCTGTTCTCCGGGACCTTTAGTTTGTCATGGTCGGACTCGCCGTGAAACCCAGCCCGAGCTATCGCGGCGATGGCTTGTCTGGCTGTCTTGGCGTCCGGCGCCGTAACGACTGCTTTACCAGCATCCGCGTCGACTTTGACCGACGAACCTTCCACTTTTTCGATCGAGCCCTCCACGGCTTTTACGCACGCACCGCAGCAGAGGTGCATTTTCGAAAGAGTGACTGACACCTCAGCACTCGCTGTGGACGACGCCATAATCGCAATGGCTGCACTGAAAAGCGTGGAAACAAAACGAGCCTTCATAGGAGTTCTCCAAGTCATGAAAGGGAGGGGGGAAGCAGTTTGACACTTGCTGATTCTATCCCAAGTTGTGCCGAAATTGGGATGTGGCTCGAGTCCAAGGTCAATTATTCATGTGTTCATGGCCATGAGCCAAGTTTCAGAGCCATTTTGCATGCCGTGCAGCGAGCGCTGCGAAGATTCAGTTATACTTGGGAGCCCGCCACGCGTTTAGTTCGAGCACAAATCCATGTTAACAATTCACGGTCCCCGCACTGCTCGTCTTTGCAATGGAATTAGTAGACGCAATTTCTTGAGCATCGGTGCGCTGGGCGGACTTGCGCTGCCAGAATTACTGCGTGCAGAAGAGCGGAACGCTGCAAAGAGTTCCAACAAGTCGGTCATCATGGTGTACCTGCCTGGAGGACCACCGCACCAGGATATGTTTGACTTGAAACTGGAAGCTCCGGTGGAAATCCGCGGTGAGTTTAGGCCTGTCTCGACAAACGTTCCGGGCATACAAATCTGCGAACATCTCCCGCAACTATCCAAATTAGCCGATAAGTTCGCGATTATCCGATCTATGGTCGGTGCGAAAGATCGGCACGAGTCGTTTCAATGCATGACCGGACGATTGAATGAGCGCAATCCGGCAGGTGGCTGGCCGGAGTTTGGCTCGGTGGTTTCTAAGTTGCAGGGCACGGTGGATCCAACGGTTGCTTCCTATGTCAATCTTTCTCCCAAAATGCGTCATATGCCGTACAACTATGGGCGCAGCAGCTTTCTTGGCTTGGGGCATTCCGCTTTTATGCCGCGCGGCGCGATCAAAGACGATATGTTGCTCAACGGAATTACCTGCGAGCGTTTGGCAGATCGGCAGCGATTGCTGACCAGTATCGACCGATTCCGCAGGGACTGGGATCAAAGTGGCGTGATGGAGGGCCTCGATTCCTTTCAGCAACGCGCCTTTGAAATACTGAATTCCAGCCGCATGCTCGAAGCGCTCGATCTGTCCTCCGAGGATCCCGCGCTTCGCGATCGCTACGGAAAAGGTACGGAGAAAGAACAAGGCGATGCAGCGCCAAGATAGAATGAGCAATTCTTGCTGGCTCGACGATTGGTAGAAGCTGGAGTGCGGGTGGTCACGCTGAGCTATTCGTTTTGGGATTGGCACGGAAGTAATTTCGAGCGAGCGCGCGAAAATTTCCCAGACTTCGACCAGGCGCTCAGCGCGCTCATCGAGGATTTGGGCCAACGCGGTATGCTCGAAGACACCACGGTGATCGCTTGGGGAGAATTCGGACGCACTCCGAAAATTAACAAAGACGGTGGACGCGATCACTGGCCAAACGTCTCTTGTGCCCTTTTGGCTGGCGGCGGAATGAAGACCGGGCAAGTTATCGGTGCTACCGATCGATTGGGTGGCGAAGTCCAACACCGGCCGGTAACGTTTCAAGAGGTTTTCGCGACGCTCTATCACAATCTGGGGATTAACGCCACGACTACAACGCTGGCAGACTTTGGCGGCCGACCTCAGTATCTAGTCGACGACGACCATCCTCCCATCCACGAACTCATTTGAGCCACTTTCCAATAATTTGTCGTACCTACCGTGGCGGCATCGTAGCTACCCGCTGCCAAGCGGTTGATGAATTACACGACCGCATCCACCGTCTGGCGACGGATGGCTACCTGCTTTCACCGTCTGGCGTTAGCGTAGTTACCGCTGCCAAGCGGTTGATGAATTACACGACCGCATCCACCGTCTGGCGACGGATGGCTACCTGCTTTCACCGTCTGGCGTTAGCGTAGCTACCGCTGCC
>JBGSTP010000081.1:0-9868 GCA_041736515.1 Pirellulaceae bacterium | reverse complement strand
ACAAACTGCCACAATTGCTTTTGAGCTGAATTGGAGCTTCGCAAGTGTTGCTGCGCGGGTCGTGGCGAATCTCGAGATTGTCTAGCGTCAATTCGCCACCGACAACCACTGTGGGACGTTCGATACGAACCCAACGCCGGTCGTAGTTCTGTAAATTGACCAGGCTATGATCCGATGAGACTTCCTTTTTCTTGTGATAAGCCGCATCAAACAGCTTGATGATCATGCCATCATCGATGATCGCGTGTGGTATCCAGATGCTCTCTCCACGCAGTATTGTCAAGCATTTTGCGAGCGTCGTCTTGCCGTTGCCAGGGGGACCATAAAGAAAGATACCGCCATTACTGTTGACAGCGGGTCCGAGAAAATCGAGCCAGTTCTGTTCGAACGAGATACCTGACAACGCGTCAATCAATTGGGCGCGCTCGACTGGAACGTACTGATTGGCTTGTGCTTCTACCGAAAGCAAGTAATCGCTTAAGGGCACAGGTGCCTGGCCCGTGTAAGTGAACGTCTTCTGGTGATTGAGGGTTCGCCGCTGACCATTTTCCGTTAGTGCATAGTAATAGTCATTGAGTGGAGCCGACCGTGCATGAGCAACGATTTGCCGTGTGCGCAGGCCTCCGAGCTGTTGGTCGATAATACCGAAGGGAAGTCCCACTGCCTCCGCAATTTTCCTGCCGCTCAGCGTACCGCCAGCCATGAGCACCTGACAAACCAACGATTCAACAATCGACTCGCTCAGTCCGGCGTCATCGAGACTAGTCGGCTCGGCGGGCCAGTAATGATCGTCATGAAGTACCGATGGCAGTTCCTGTCCCGATATCGACAGCGTATCGCGAGTTATTTGAGTATTACGAAAGTTTGACATCTGTAAAAGCTTCTAAACGGGCTGCTTTTTTTCAATTCACGAAGGCGCTGTCGAAAACGTTCGAGCCTTTGCTCTGCTTCGGGTGCGCAGGATTTTCCGAATAAACATACGTCAAACGGAACGCTTTGCGCTGACATTAGCCTCTACAGAATAGAATCCGGCCGTCGATTCGATGTAAAGGACACAACTGTAGCGATCGTAGCTAAGAATCGGAATTCACTAGGCCCCACTAGTTTGGCCTACAGACAGACCGCGATGTGGTTACCAACACACTATGTCTGCCTGTCTAAGCAAAAACGATAAAAAAAGATGCGTGAAGATTAGCATTTGACTAACGGTGATCTAGGATTCAGGGTGATCTTTGAATTTATCACGAACTACGCCTGAACAATTAGATGTACGCATCAATCGACTCCCAAATCAAACCAGCCGCGCGTAGCAACACTACCGCTCGGCCGGGCTCCGACGATACGGAAACGTCCTGGACGCTCGTGCAAGGCACGAGTAGGTCAGCGGACAGTGATCAGCAGTCGATTTTGGTTAATCCATGCCCATTTTCTGTCGGTCGACGTCCGGGCTGCTCGCTCCAATTGAATTTCAAGACCATCAGCGGGAATCACGCCGAACTGACGATCGACGGTGGGCAACTCTGGGTAAGCGATCTGAATAGCACGAATGGGACGTATGTTAATGGGCGTCGCATTAATCAATCGACACCCCTGCGTGAAGAAGATTTGCTGCAGTTCGCCGATCTAGCATATCGCGTAAAAAGCGAAGCTCGCTCTACAACGTGTCAGACGATGCAGGAAGACATGTGCGACCGGGCACTGGCTTTGGTGCAATTCGACCGATTGATGGAGAATCGCCTGGTCACGCCGTACTACCAGCCGATTGTTGACATGAAAACGGGCCAATTTCGTGGCTACGAAGTCTTGGCGCGCAGTCGACTATTTGGCTTAGAGTCTTGTGCTGCCATGTTCGACGCGGCTTCACGACTAAACATGGAAGTCGAATTGAGTCGAATGCTGCGTTGGGAAGGAGTGCGCGAAGGACTTAACCTGCCCAACAACTCGACCCTGTTTGTAAATACCCATCCCTTGGAAATTCGCAACGAGGGGTTGGTAGACTCGATGGCCACAGCCAGGCAACTATCGAGCGAGGTGCCGATAATATTGGAAGTGCACGAAGCTGCCATCACGGATCCACGTGAGATGCGCGAATTGCGGTCGCACCTAAAAGAACTGAATATAGGCATCGCCTACGACGACTTTGGCGCGGGACAAACTCGACTAAGTGAACTTGTCGAAGCTCCGCCGGACTACCTCAAATTCGATATTTCGTTGGTTCGAGGCATTGACCTCGCACCGCCGGAACGACAGAAAATGCTCGCCTCTCTCGTGAGCATGGTGATCGACTTAGGGGTCAATCCGTTGGCGGAAGGGATCGAAACTCCCGGTGAAGCCGAAGTTTGCCGCGCGATGGGCTTTTTGACCGCCCAAGGGTATCATTTCGGCAGGCCTGCGCCGGTTCGACAATATCAAGTGAGTTAGGCGCAACCGTGGATTAGATCCATGGCCTTAGTCGGCCTCCAAGCATTCCCGGCAGTTTCTTTTCGATTTCGCGTAAAACCTGTTTGGCGTTGTAACGCACACTAAAATGTCCGGCGATGATCAATTCATTCTGAAACGCTTCCTGTCGCGCGACAAAGTCATCCAAGTGCATGTGACCGTGTTTGTGAATTTTCTCGCGTCGGTGGTTGGGCGCAACGAAAGTCATTTCAGTAATCAACACTTGTGCGCGGAGCAGATCGGGATTGTTATCCAATCCGCCAGGGCTGGTGTCGCCCGTGTATGCCAGAATAGGCATTCGAATTTCGCCGCTAACTTCGATGCCACTTAATCGTAAGTCTCGAATCTCGTGTCCAGCGAGCGACTGGAACTCGGGTTTGAGTTTTAATCGGCGCTCCCAAACAAGATAACCAACGCTGGGCACCGAATGAGTGGTTCGGTGCACAGTCATCACTAGTTCGCGCGAGAGTTCGATTTCATCCCCAGGTTCCACAGCGATCAATTCGCAGGGAAGTCTTCCTCGATCCAGCCGTGAAAAGCTTCGCAACATGGTTTCCACGCCTGCCACGATGCTACCAGGCAAATAAATCGTAGGTGGTTCCATTTTCATCATACGCCT
Organism: Pirellulaceae bacterium; assembly: GCA_041736515.1. Taxonomy (GTDB): domain Bacteria; phylum Planctomycetota; class Planctomycetia; order Pirellulales; family Pirellulaceae; genus Aureliella. Next base: position 6,810 of record JBGSTP010000081.1, on the reverse strand, counting down.
GCGGGCAATGAATACAGGCAAAGCCGCGATATGGTCCAAATGACCGTGAGAAATCGCCCAAGTTGCCGTCCCCATAAAGTCCCAGGGCTGAGCGCCCAAATCAAAGCCGATCTTTAACTCGGGGATTCTCCAGTACGACTGAACCGCCGCGCGCGAATATCCCTCAATCGTCAAGGTACGAAACTGGTGTGTTAAGAACGGAGCGTTGTCAAGCATATTGAGCCAAGCGTCAAGCGAATTTCTAAACATTAAATGCACGACTACGTCGACGAGGACTGATTAAAGCCAACGCAGGTTTCGGCGCAGACGAGAGTTTATGGCAATCAATGGGTTCTAAGCAACCGGACCGTAGCGTTTCCACTAGATTCCGTTACCACTGGATTCACTGCAGCTAATGCACGCTGCAGAAGTTTGCGTCCGATAGCAGAGGCAGAAAGTAGCGGCCTGCCCTCCCAAGGCGCTAATCTAGTCAGCTATAATCTCTGCCGAAGCCTGTCGCTCAAAACCTATGACCCTTTTTCAGAATTGTCGGTTCACTAATGGCCAGTGAGAAAGTTGTGTTTATCGGCGGCGGACAGATGGCTCAAGCCCTCGCTGGCGGAGCGATAGCAGCCGAGCTACTGCATAGCAATGACATCAGTTTTGTGGAACCCAACGGTGAACAAGTGAAAGTTTTGCAAGCGGTGTTTCCTGGATGTGCGGTATTTAATGCGATGCAGGATGCTTTGCACCAAGCAGACTTGGTAATCCTGTCCGTCAAGCCACATGTCTTGAAAGAGATTTCCGATCAGCTCAGTCAGTTGCTAGAAGCCAGACATTTGGTAGTTTCCATCGCAGCCGGTGTCTCGCTTGAAACACTTCAGTCAATCTTAAAAACGGGCCGTGTTGTGCGCGTAATGCCCAACACTCCTGCATTGGTAGGCGCTGGAGCTTCGGCCATTTCAGCCGACGCACAAATTGACGATTCGGATATTTCCCGAGTACAGACGCTGCTGGAGGCGGTGGGAACGGTCGTGAGAGTTCCGGACAGCTTGATGCATGCCGTAACGGGTCTGTCCGGCTCTGGGCCGGCATACATTTACGTCATGATTGAAGCCCTCAGCGACGGAGGTGTTGCACAGGGACTGCCACGCGAGGTAGCGACCAGACTAGCCGCGCAAACGGTCCTGGGTGCTGCGAAAATGGTTTTAGATAGCGGTAAACATCCGGGGCAGTTGAAGGACCAGGTAACCAGTCCTGGCGGTACGACCATTGCAGCCATTCGAACCTTGGAGAAGGCTGGTGTGCGCTCGGCGTTCATCGAAGCAGTCGCAAGTGCTTCGGAACGCAGCAGTCAGCTTCAGTAGTCGCAGTCAAATCCACGGCTTCGATGGCCAGCTCTAATGGCGATTTGTTTCTAGCCAGGTTGTCTCCAATGTTGTTTTGAGGAAAGTGATTTGATGCGAATTGTGGTGATGGGAACTGGGCCCTTCGCAGTACCAACTTGTAAACAGCTGTTGGCGGATGGTCACGAGTTGACTTTAGTTGTGACGCGCCCGCTGGTTGATCCCCAAGCCAAGAAGATCCCACCGCGTCCAGTCAGCGATTGGGCTATGCAGTCTGGGCTGAAGATATTTGAACCCGCGAGTATTAACACTCGCGATACCATCGACTGCCTCGCTTCCTGCCAGGCTGATTTGTTTTTTGTTTGCGATTACGGCCAAATCCTAAAGCGCGAGTGTTTGGCGGTGTCTCGGCTTGGCGGAATTAATTTGCATGGCTCCATTCTGCCTAGACATCGCGGCGCGGCACCTGTTCAGTGGACTTTGCTATGCGGTGACAAAGAGGCCGGGGTCACTGTAATTCACATGACGCCTCGTCTCGATGCCGGCCCGGCTTTGGCTGTCGAGAGAACTCCGATTCTTGCCGAAGAAACAGCCGAGGATCTCGAACCGCGCTTAGCCAACCTGGGAGTGGCCGCAACACAGCGAGCCATCGATCTGCTTTCGAACTGGAATGGAAGCAGTCCGCTCGGTGAACTGCAGGATCAGAGTTTGGTTACCAAGGCGCCGCGATTCGCAAAAGCCGACGGCCAACTCAACTTTCGCTTGCCAGCAGAACAGCTCGTGCGACAGGTGCGTGCCTATCAGCCGTGGCCAGGCACATTTGCGGAGTTGATGTGGCCAGAGGGTAAGTCGATGCGTGTTCTGATAAAAGCAGCGCGTTCTATTGATGCACAGATCGAACAGTTGCAGCACGCTGCGCCCGGAACGGCGATAGCATTTGATACTCGTGCAATGCGCGAGACGCTCGACCGATCGCTTGACTGGACTTCACCTTGGCAGCAGGTGATTGCCGTGGCTACAAGCGATGGAACTTTTCTGATTTCGCGCATTCAGCCCGCGGGGAAACGAGAAATGCCCACAGAAGAATTCTTGCGCGGTCACCCACTTACGTCGGCAGCCAAATTTGGCTTGCCCATGGGATCAAACTAGCGCGCGCTACCATCCCATGACCATATTGCTCTCGATCACTTTCCTGGCTTTTTCCAGATCGCTACCCGTTTCATGCATGTAGAGGCGTATCGCGTGCAGTTTATCGCCAGACGATTTGGAAAGGCAATCGCGAGCGACGCCACATACATCCATGCGCGAGGTGAGCCCCAATACGCCCTTGGAAATGACCCAGGTATCTCGGGGTCGCTTGGTCAAACGAATTACGGCGTCGTGGGAATACGCATCCTTGACAACATCTCGGGCAGCCTGCTCATCAGCAGCCCAAGTTATGATAATATGAGAATCGGTTTCGATTTCGTAGAGAGGCATTGTTATATTCCAGATCGTTGGCGGAAAAACGACTCTGTAAAGCATAACCTAGGCATGCGGATAGTGTGAAGATCGACTGGGAAAACTATGGGCGAAACAGATTCTACGCCTATTTTCCTCATGTTTTAATGAATCTAGGGCTTGGTAGTTCACCATTTTGAGGCTAGCACGTTTGAGAAATAGCTTAATTATTCTGTCGGCCGTATTACTGGCACTCGGGCCGGTGGTCCTGGACCAGTACCGAGCTGAGGTGGCGCGTTGGTATTTGGCCGACGCAACCAACCGTGTTGTCGCCCAGCTGCCGTCCGCCGAACAAGTGGAATTAGCCTCCAAATGGGTGCCGGACATACGATCGCTTCGCGATTACTGGCTGTATCGGGCGGAAGAGGCTTATGCACAATCCCCAGAAGCCGTTTCGAGTGTTATCGATGCAGCGGTGCGCTACAATCCAACCAATCTGTACCTCGGGAGTATCTATTCGACTCGGATGGCTGAAAGATCTCAGTTTGAAGAGGCCGTTGCTGTAATCAAGGCAAGTCGGTTTGGCCCTCCCACTGCCGAAAGTTTGAATCAGCTCGCCTACTTTCGTGCTCTGGCCGCGGTTGAGCTCGACGCCGCCTTGGAGGATATCAACCAAGCACTCGAGATCCCGCAAGACGGCACACTTTTTGAAGCCATGCTGCGCGACACACGCGCGTGGGTCCTGTTTCAAATGGGAAGACCCCAAGAAGCTATCGACGATATCGATTACGCGATTGAAGTAATTACTAAATTCGAACCGTCTGGCATGATCGATCAAACTCTCGAATGGTTACTAGCGAAGGTCAATGGCCCAGTTGAGCCGCGGTCAAGCGATCAATTGCTAACTCAACGAGAAGCAGGCGAGTGGCTGTGGACGGTAGGTACGCTTCGCTATCATCGCGCCAAAATCCAAGAGGCACTGGGCAAGACTGAAGAATCGAAGGCAGATCTCCTGTGGCTGCGGGAACACCGCCTGCCACAGGACGATCGACTGTTCTGAGAACTGTTCTGACAATCCAGCGCAAAACTTCACAAGCGTTACTCTCATTGGATTGAACGTGGGCAAATGCGTGCAACGTTGGTGCTAGCACTGTGCGGGTATGCTCCCTGCGGGCGGCTGTTGGAAGAGCTATGGCTTATCGCTCAAGGAAGCAGCGATCGCAGTTGCCACCTCCTGTGCTAGCGCAGCGTAACCTTCTTTGGTAAAGTGAACATTGGCCTGGAGCATGATTTCCTCCTGGCGGGGTTTTACAAACGACATCATATCTTGGATTTCAATGCCGTTCTCTTTCATAATGTCGGCGGCGATGGCATTGTACTTGTCGGCGTCTTCAACGATCCTTCCAGCTGCACCCGCAGGTATCGGCGTTGTGTTTCTCCAAATCAGCTTGGCACCAGTTTTCTTGAGCCGAGCGACCAATTGGCGCAAATTTTTCTCATATTCCTGCGGCGGAACTTGCTGACGACTGGTCGGATCGCTGGGATCGCGAAGATTTTCTCCAGCAGGTCCCATGAACTTTAAATCGTGTAGCCCCCAATTGAAGTGAATCACATCCCACTGCTTGTCTCCGAGCCACGCATCCAGCGACTTGAGGCCATTCGTAGTCGGGCCACAATTGGTTGGCGGACGGTGTACGTTCGCTTTGCCGTTCAGTGCGTTACGCACGGGAATGGTATAGCCGATCGAGATCGAGTCACCGATTAGGAGTACCCGCGGCAGTCCCTCTACATCGCTGATCTGACTCAGTGGAGACTGAGTACCGCTCGGCTTTTTGGTATTCGCTTTCGCAAGCTTGATATCCGCAATAAGAACATCGTCGATAGACAGTGAGTCGCCCTTCATGACGAAGCGATAGTTGGGTTTGTCGGTATCGAGGCTTGCATGTTGCGCCTTGACGACCGCGCCGGTATCTGTGTGAGCGACCACTGTATCGCCGAGTATTTCCACCTGCAATGTAATCCATTTTCCAGCAACGAAGCTCGCTTGGGCTTTGTCCAATACGAGTGGCTTGGATGATGGGTCATTCTTATCTTTGTCCAAATTGAGCGAGAGCGAGGATGGCGAAACAACTACGCGAAATAGATGGCCCTTTTCATGGTTCAAACTAAGATGCAAGCCGCTGGTTGTGCCGTCAAGTTTGAAGGAGAAACGGACCAGCGAATTGCGATTCTTTCTTTGCAGACTAAGGACCGCAGCATGCATATCGGCGTCCAATTCTTTACCGACCAGCACACCGTCCACAACCTTCCATTCGCCTTTCACAACTAGCATCGACTCTGCAAGTCCCTTGTCGAACGACTCAACTGTCGGGTTCTTGCCAGGTTCACCCAGCATAGCCTTAATTGGCGAGTTCTTTTCCGCGAACAGCAGGATTGGTGTGGCAAATACAAAAGTTGTCGCGAGGATTAATTTGCGCAACATGAAATTCCTTTGACTAGAGAGGCTGTCATTTGAGGTTGAGATCCGATTATAACGCCTCCAATTCTGGACTGCTTCGAAATTTTTACCAGATCGATAACCGAAGGCTTGCCTGGTGAGATCGAATTGCGGCAAAAGCCCTAAACGGTGACCGGTGACCGCAATTGGCCAAAGGCCATAATCACCATAGCTAGGGGCAACTCCGCCTTGGCCAACGGCCGTCGTCAAACTGCAACCGAGGTCGATGATTATGTCGCAATCGTTATCGCAAATGTACGCGCACTTGATTTTCAGTACAAAGGATTGCTTTCCGCTTTTGATGGATGACATACGCGACCACGTTCATGGCTATCTTGCGACGACGCTACGTGACATGGGATCGCCATCCGCTTTCGTTGGCGGCGTCGCAGATCATGTTCATGTCGTGTTCGACATGGGACGCATTCACGCGGCTTAGGACTTCGTAGAACAGGTCAAACGTGAATCGTCGAAGTTTATCAAAACGCTTCGCCATAACCCCGACAAATTTCTCTGGTAACGTGGCTACGTGCAGATTCTCGGTCAGTTCAAATCATCGGCACAACGTAGAGAAATACATTGCGTCACAAGTAAAACATCATCGAAAAAAATCTTTTCAAGAAGAGCATCGCGACTTCTTGACCCGTTAGGGCATCGACATCGATGAACGATACGTCGGGGACTGATGAAACTTGAATATGGCCGTTAGCCAAAACGCTTGCGAATGACTATCAAAACTAGGGCGATGCCCTAGAAGTTATGGTGATCAAGGCCGCTGGCCATCGGAATGAGTCTGCTAAGCGCATCAATCCTCGCGTTGAGCGAGCGGTCTGGCCAGCTAGGACAAGAACCACTAGGAAAAGACTGGTGATAAGCGGGTTTAAGCGAGCAAACCACCAACATTCAAAAGTGAAGCGTCGAAACAGCGCTAATTTTCTGTGGGTCGCATATACTACAATGAAACGTTTCCAAGCTGCGGGCCTGCCGAGAATTGCGGTTCAAGCTTTTGCCCGTAGAAAATATGTCGTAGTGAGTTTACCGGCCGACTTTTGCAGATGCGGCGTGCGCGAGTCGGAAACAGCCTGGGGGCAATATGAAGAAAGTCGGGATTGCATTTTTCGTAGCGATGCTGGTTCTCTTGCCGGTCGTTGTAGCGCAATGGGGCGGACGCGGCGAAAGACCTTTGCCAGACCGAGGCGATTTTCCGACTTGGGAAACTCCTTCAGGATTCAAAAATGACGTGTTCACGTTTGCGCGCATCAAATATTCTTCCTATGCTAGCGGTCGCGGAAGCCGCTGGAGCAACGATTACCCAGATAGCGATTGGATTTTTTCATATCGACTGCAGCAAATAACTGCGATGCAAGTGGATCCGATGGGGAGAGTGCTGGAATTGACTGATCCGGAGTTGTTCGACTACCCATTTATTTTTATCAATGGCGTGGGTGCGTTGGATTTTTCAGTCGAGGAAGCCGAGTGCCTCCGCCGCTACCTGAACAACGGAGGCTTCATGATGGTTGATGATTTTTGGGGTGATGGCGAATGGGA
>JBGSTP010000327.1:0-9127 GCA_041736515.1 Pirellulaceae bacterium | reverse complement strand
CCCAATGATTTTTTTGTGCGATTTATTACCGGTCTTGAGTACCGCGCGGGGTAAGCCGCAACAAGCGCAGTTGAGGCAGAATCTCAGTACCGTTTCAAACCAAGTTCGAGGGCGATTGCGTCCCCTGGCCTTTGGAATTGCTGCGTTTGCTTGCGGAGCTGTGCGACGCAACGAAAATACCTTCGAAACTCAAATTACCGGAACAATCCTGCCTCAACTGCGCTGCGCTTGTTGGCGGCCTACTTGGGGCCTTCGACAATCGTCTACTTCGGGCAACTGACTGCCAGATTTCTCGCTTCCAGCTGTTACTCGAGCGGCAAGCTGCCGGCATAGTTGAGTAGCTGAAAGACCACTTGATAGGCTTGCCGCTCCAATCCGGGATGGGAACTGGCTCGCGGTCCAGCAATGTTCAGCACCTGAATCTTGTTTTCGATAATCCACTCTACGGCACGCTCCAGTCGATGCTGGCGATCTAGCCGAATGCGAAACAGCGGCTTATTCCACCGGCTCGCCAAGCGATTGGTAAGCAGTGTACCTCCCACAAGGGTATGCCGATACAATATCAAGGTACCATCCGAATCGATTACATTCTGCTCGGTCCGCGCTGCATAATCCCGAGAATCTAGTTCAGCGAGTTGATATCGGCGGTCGATGGGTCCATCCTCGGCCAAGCGTCCTTTTGGGCACCAACCACCATGCTCAATTCCGCAAGCAATGGCAGCATCGAGCGCACCACGATCCACACCGGTTTGCCCGCCAGATACGATTTTTACTAGTCCATGGTGCTTTGCCATAGTCGCACACCGCAGGGAAGGCATTTAGACGAGGGGCGAATGAGAAGTTACCTGTCGGGGACGAGCTCTCTAGTCCTGAACACAATTTTCCGCTTCAGGGACCCGTAACCCTCGTAACTTCGCCCACTATATCGGGTATAGATTCTCGTGCCGCTTGCTTTACTGCGATTTCAGTAAGTTCTCAAAATGATTAGGTATATTGTGCCAATGCAAGAGAGGCGATGACCGAAATGTCATCTGCTCTCCACGTGTTGGATGCCGCATTGTAACTTCGCGACAATGCAGCGCTATCCCCTCGCCAAACTTGCGACGGCCTCCATACTTGGCATCCCCGAAAACTGGTGTTCCGTGTTCTGCCAACTGCAATCGAATTTGGTGTTTTCGACCAGTGATCAATTCGAGCTGAAGCAGCGACAAACCGTTTTCCACGGCCAAAGCCCGCGCTCTGAGTTGCGCAAGTTGAGCGCCGGGGTGTGTTTCATTAACAACCCGCATCCGCTGCGCCGCCTCGTCCTTTGCTATCCAATCGACTAACTCATGGCTTTTTCCGTCAACGGCCCAATTCCCCTCGACGATCGCCACATAATGCTTGCCAATGTCTTGCCGTCGAATCTGATCGGATAATCGACTCGCCGACTTGCTCGTCCGCGCCAGTACTAGCACGCCGGAAACGAGTCGGTCTAACCTGCTTACGACTCCTATGAAAGCATTACCCGGTTTGTTGTACTTTTGACGTATGTAATCAGCCGCGATTCGCGCCAGCGTAGGTGCACCACTTTCTGCCCCCATCGTCGCGATGCCAGCCGCTTTGTCGACGACCAGCAGATGATTGTCGGAGAACAGGACTTTTAGTGGTTGCACAGCTGGGCTCGACAATACCGGCGTTCAAGGAAATGAATTCGCACACGCAAATGGCCAAGGAAAATTCCCACAAACTCGCAGAATAGACTCAAGTCTCATTCATTCTACCTTGACATTGACGCAACGAATGGGGTACTCACTTCCAAAGTCACTTTCCTCGTGGAGTCAGTCCCCTGCCTCACCTGCCTGAAAATTCGCTTCGTTCCATTCGAGCGACTTGCCTTTGTGGGCTAGTGGTTCTAACCGCATTTTGCGGTTGCCACAATCGAGCCTACAACGACTTGTACGCAGAAAATATGGCTAACGAGATTCGCGATCTCGAGGATCAACTCTACGAATATGATCACCAATATCGCTTACTTGAGCAAGAGTTAGAATCGCTGCGCAGACAAAATCAGCAACTGCATGCTGCACCTCAGGTCGAGACACCCTCCAAACGATCCAATCTTTCTCCGCCACCATTGAAATTTCAGCCTCGATCTTCGTCTGGTCCAATCAGCCCAGGACCTATGCTCGATGCAGAGGAGTTGCCGATGGAGCCGGAATCGATCCTCGAAAGCACGCCGCCAGCGTCGGACGAACTGCCTGCACCGAGCTTGGATCGCAGTAATCCACCTTCGACCGACACACTCCCCACACTGCCAAACAACTTGCAGACCGACAAAGCGGCAAGCGAATCCGCCAGTCCGAACTTACCTGCGTTTCCTCCAGCAACGCAACCTAATCTGAGAGATTCTACGCCGCGAGCTGTTCCTTCCGAAGAGGACATCGACGCGGAAAATATCATGCCGCCTCCGATTGAGTTCGGTACTCCGATGCCTCCGCCTCTGCCCGCAGTGACCAAGAATGCAGATGGCGAGCTAGTTGCACCTGAGAATAGCCTGGAAATGAATTTGAGTCGTATCGAAGTTCCTAGCCGCCTGGCTTCGACTTCCTCCACGACACAAGCAACCATTCAGGTCGCCAGCGAAAAGCCGACCGACACGCGAGTCGTCGAACTAGCCTTCCATCCCACTCTGTCTAGAGCAATTAACATCGACGATCGGCCCGACGACGATGGGATTTACCTGGTACTGCTACCTAAGAATGAGCGTGGACAAATGGTACCTGTATCCGCTGAACTAACCATATTTGCTCTCGATCCGAGCCGCGAAGCAGACAAAGCGCAGATTGGTCGTTGGGAGTATTCGGCGGAAGATGTGAAGGCCAAACTACAACCCATCGGCTCCGAACAAGGAATCCACTTCAGACTCCCCTGGAATGGCCCAGATCCAGGCGCCGATCGTGTAGTTGTATTCGCGCTGTACAAGTTTGAAAATGGCCGCCAAGTGATGGGGCAAAAAGAAATCTTTGTATCCAGCGATGGCAGCCGTAAAACCGTTTGGACACCGCGAGGCACTCAGGGAGCCAACACGGACGAAGTGGTCACGGCAAGCTTTGGAGAGCCCGTTCATGGGGACAGCCAAACCAGTGGACAATCCAACCGCGTTATTCGCTCCGCTAGCGATTCCATTCAAGCGGATGCAGCTCCGCAACCCTATCGCTAGCTGAGCCCGTTCATGGGGACAGCCAAACCAGTGGACAATCCAACCGCGTTATTCGCTCCGCTAGCGATTCCATTCAAGCAGATGCAGCTCCGCAACCCTATCGCAAGCTAAATAGGCAACGAGCTTCCAGCGATTCCAGTTCGACACCGCCAGTCTTGGCCCGAATTTCAGCTCGACGCACCGGCGAGTGGGTCGTAAGCGTGAGAATTTCTTGGATTTTTTTCTGTTTTACAAGCGCCCCACTCGCTGGCACTTCGAGCTACTATTGCCACAGTTTTCCGCAAACTGGCGCTGTCCAATTAGTGCACCTAGACATCCCTCCGCGCTCTCCGCTACTCCGCGTTTTAAGATTTGCTCGTACGTCGCGGCACGTACAGCTCGATTGTTGCGGACAGTTCATCAAACGCGAAGACAGGCGCAGCAATTCGTGACGCCTCGGGTCGACTCGACTAGCTTAGTCAAAATCGTCGCACCGGCTTCCTAGCCGCAGTTTCTCTGCGCCGTTGCCTTTGAAGGGCACGGCTAGATGAACTGCTGAAAGCCGGGAGGAAGGGGATAAGCTATAAGGCGCGGAGGAATACGGATATTTAAACCGCACCAGGCGATGGAGGAAAGCGCCACTATGATTCTGCGCAATCTGCAGGCTCTACAAATAGCCGCGATTCACTACGTATTCTATTCAAAGTGGTGCTCCAAGTAGCCTAGGCAGACACTAGCGAATCGCTCGTTCGTAAAGCACCAAAATGCCCAGGCCCAACATGCTGCTTCCGTTAAGCACACAGTGCATTAAGACACAGGGCCAAATCGAATTGGTGGCGCGATAAAATAGTCCAAGCACAATCCCTAGGACAATCAGCGGCACAAAACTCAATCCATATCCCCAATGAGCTAGTCCGAACAATATTCCTGTAACAACGGATGGCCAAATCGGCGGCTGGACATTCGCGTCAAAAACTTCAGGGCTCGCCGCAACCGGCAGCACGGCGATCGAGTGTTCTGTACGATTCAGATCCGGAGCCAAACTGGTAGTTGGTGGCAATAACGCTGGCTGCTGTAAAACGTCTGGTGCAGGATCGATTGGACTGAGCACCGTTTGACTCGCTGTCATTGTCGAAATTCGATTGCCGCTGGCGCCGACCAAATTCTCAAACAGCTTTCGAAACGGGATTGACTGTAGCCAGCCTTGAATCAGTACGCGAAACAAGAATTCTTCGCCCAACGGTGCAAGTACCACTGCGGTAATGAAGCCGAGAACGTAGCTGTTCAAAGTGGCTGATGATTTGATTTCTTCCAACAGCGGGTGTTTGTACTCCGTTTCCAAAGTACTCGAAACAACAGCCATGATTAAATAGACGATTGGTAGGGCTGCGAGCGTACCCAGAACTCCAATGTAAAGCTGACGTCGCCAATTGCCTAATCGAAAGCCGACGTGTTCAGGCCCCACGCCGTATCGCAGCGCCATCCACATCAACGTCAAGACAATCGCCAGCAAGTTTCCAAAGCTGGCAGTGGTCGTCAGGCCCAATGGCATTGGCTGGCCTTCTTCGAGTTGGAGGCCGGTCAAACGCAGGTAGATAGAACCTAGAAACGTCTGACTTGCGAACAAAAATACGGCCACCATCAGCAAGTCCACGAGCCCCCAGGCACGAGGCAACCATGGTTCTGGAGCCAAGAGTGACTGACCGCGACGCATGCGAATAGCGATCACTCCCCAACTCGCTAACGACCCGAGAAGCATGGCAATAAAGAGCATGCTCAAAATCGAAATGGATATTGCCAGACCGGGATTCTGCTCGAGCAGTTCTGGCGTAATCTCTAACGCAGTCTTATTCATGCTTATTGCTTCGAGCAATTCTGATGGCCTGCGCGACATAGTCGAACCCAGACGCTAAAGTTATCAGAACGGCACACCACGCCAGGCCCAATGTAGCCCAGCATAACCAAGATTGGGGATCGCTAAGCAACCACAAACTCGAAACGATTGCCGCACATTGGACTACCATCTTCCACTTCCCCAACCAGCGTGCAGAAAAATCACCGCCCTTACCTTCAACCATGGCTCGAATACTCGTTACCAGGAACTCGCGCCCCAATATCACCGTGACCATCCATGCTGCGACCTGGCTGCCCGCTTGTCCAACCAGCGCAACCAGCGCAGCGGTAACAATGATCTTATCTACAAACGGGTCCAGAATTCTCCCGAGTTTTGTGACTTGGTTGAATCGCCGTGCCCACCACCCATCCAACATGTCCGTGCTGGCAGCCACCACAAACAAAATCATTGCGGCTATGAAGTATTGCCATTCGATTAGCAGACCAACCACAATTGCCATCAGCAGTCGCGCCAGCGACAAACTATTGGGGACGTTGAATACCGTGTCGCTGGGTGATTTAACAGCCGGCATGAGATTGGATGTTTCCAAGTCGCGGATCCCAGAGAGTTTCTTGTAGAGTGTCTTGTTTACAAAGAGACTTATTTACCTTGGAGCGCCGATTGCCGCAGCTATCAAGTCGTAGTCGCGATGCCCAACGATTTCAACGGGAACCAGCTGGCCGGCGGCGAGAGGATGGCGTTTCTGTCCAGTAACGTACACCACCGCATCGACATCGGGTGCATCAGCAAACGAGCGTCCTAGCCAGACGTTTGCCTTTTCGTCGACAACTTTGTCTAGGATTACCTCCATCGCACTGCCAACTTGGTTCGCACACCATGCGAAGGCCAACTTCTGTTGGATCTCCATCAATCGATCGCGTCGCTCCGCCTTGACTTCATCCGCTAAATGCCCGGAGAGCTTAGCTGCTGGCGTGTCCGGTTCCAGCGAATAAGTGAAAACCCCCAATCGCTCAAAATGCGACTCTTCGATGAACTCAGCCAACTCGCGCACATGCTCCTCGGTTTCACCAGGAAAGCCAGCGATAAACGTCGTCCGCAGCACTAGATTGTCGATGCGACTACGCAGCTTGGCGACCAATTCTCGCGTGCTTTCCGGCGTTACCCTTCGCGACATGCGACGCAACATCTCCCCGCTAAAGTGCTGTAGTGGCATATCGATGTAGGGCAAGATCCGTTCGGACTCTGCAATGGTTTCAATCAACCGATCATCGATGTACATCGGATAGAAATACATGAGCCGAATCCACTCGATGCCGTCGATCTGTTGCAAATCCAACAGCAGTTCGGTCAATCGGCTCTCACCATAAATGTCCCTACCATAGTAGGTCGTATCTTGGGCAACAACGATTAATTCTCGCACCCCGGATTCGGCCAACTCTCGTGCTTCACGCAGTACCGCCTCATGCGGCTTGCTCGCGTGCTTGCCACGCATTTTGGGTATCGCACAAAACGTACACAGGCGATCGCAGCCTTCAGAAATCTTCAAGTACGCAAAGTGTCTAGGCGTAATCCGCAATCGATTCGAATCGTCCAATGCGCGAATAGGCGCTGGCCGAAAAATGGAACGCTGCTCTTCTAAGCCGTCGACCAATTGATTAGCTAATTTGGCAATGTCGTCTCGACCAAAAACGCCGACTAGAGAATCGATGTCTGGTCGTGCTTCGAGCAGCTTTTCACGCTCGCGCTCCGCCAGACATCCGGAGACGATCACTCCACGAATCTTGCCTTGACGCTTCAGTTCTAGCATCTGGTCGATGGCTTCAAAGGATTCCTGCCGCGCATTGTCGATAAAGCCACAAGTATTGATAACGACGAAGTCCGATAGCTCTGGGTTCTCTACGAGTCTAAACCCATCGTCGCGAAGCAAGCCCAACATGCGTTCACTGTCCACTAAGTTCTTAGGACAGCCTAGACTAACGAAAGCGTACTTGCCTCGACAATCTTCACCTTGTTCTTCAACGCGTGGAGCCGGATCAGTCGGTGCATCAACAATTGGAAGAGAAACAGGCATTGATAGTTTATTGGTTTATTGAGGATTGAGCGTTGAAATTCCGATTGCATTGGGCCGGGGCGAAAGCTGAATTTCATCGGCCCCACACTCTGTCCATGTGCAGGCCATCGGTACTTTACCGAACTTGTTCCTGCCGTCCCAAACCCCAAGTGGTGGCAAGTTGCCGTACCCGTCTCCCGAGCGCGACCGTCAAGTAAAAACAGCCCGAAATCGGCAACTCCGCAAGCACCAGCAACGGCTCGACGGCGGCTTGCTCTCGAAACGTACTATTTTAGCCGCGTTCCATTATTCGCCTATAGCCTAAAAACTCCGTTATGGCTATTTGCAGCTATTCCAGGGCAGGTTTGCGACGATTTCACTCGATCGAACTCCACCCCCTAGAACTTCCGCCCATCTTCCCGAGCTTTCCTCCAACGATAAGTTGATTGTCACCCTATCGTCCGGAAGGCACGCCGGGAATTTGTCTGCCCACTCCACCAGAACAAGGACTGGTTGTTCAAAAAGTTCATCAATTCCCAAATCCCAGACTTCAGCCGAGGTATCAAGCCGGTAAAAATCGAAGTGATGAATCTTGCATCGTCCCGAGTAACTCTGCGCCAAGACGTACGTCGGACTTGTGACTGCCTCCTCCGGGCCACCCATGGCAGCTACGAGAAAGCGGGCAAGCTGTGTTTTTCCAGCGCCAAGGGTACCCACGAGCCCAATGGTCATGGGTGGCTGAACTAACTGAGCAATGTCTTGGGCTAGCTTGCAAGTTTCGTCCAGTGTTGCCAAAGACTGTCGAGTTGAATCGCTCACTGTTGTCCTTCACCCCGTCTAAGATCGCGGAAAACTACTAGTGCTTGAACACAAATTAACTTTAGGGTTTGTAGCTTTATTGTAGAACGATTGTCCCAATCGTTTTCATAAGCAATTGGGACAATTGCTACACACTGATCCCTAATTTTGAAAGATCGACAAAGCACTAGCTTAGCTAGCTCTTCTTGTTGTTCTTTTTCTTGATCTTGCCACGTTTGGCAGCTGCATTATCGCTGCTGGGATCGAGGTACTCGAGCCGACGCTGAACTCCATCAGACGTCAGGGCTTCTCGGCTCAGGTTTTTGGAAGACACCGAAAAGTCAACTCGAGCATCGCCGTCCCGCAGCAACACAACTGTATTTAGAATCAGGTTGGCTTCAATTCCGGATTTGGACTTGGAGAGGCAATCAAGAATTGTTGGTCTCGGGTCATCAAGATGATTCAACCCAAGAAACTCTGCAGCGCGTGTCCGCACCAAAAGGTTTCCGTCGCTGGCAGACAGTTTCCGCGCGGTTACCGCAAACCCAGCTGCCTGTTTGCCAAAACTACTGCAGACGATCAAGCCCCAGTAGCGCTCGCTGGCATCGCTTGACGCCAGCGCTGCCTCGATCCCTGACTGCGCCTCAGCAAAGGGCAGCAAGCTCAAATCAGCGATGTCGACTAATTTCCCGATAGCTGCTTTATGGTTTTGGCCGAATCGAACTGGATTGTCAAACGCTTGATCTGCGAGAGTGCTTTCGGGATAAAAACTCAAGTCGGGCATAGTCTTCAATTTAGCCTGCAGCCCGACTCGCATGGATGCTAGTACAGCAGCATACTGCGGATCCGCGGCCAAATTATGAACCTCGTGTGGATCCTTTTCGATATCAAACAGCATTTCTGTAGGACGCGGGCGAAAGAATTGGCTCTGAGACTCGTTTAGCATTCCAGCTTTATGCAATTCCAGCCACTCGCGGTAGGCGAGCATAATGTATCGATAGTTGTTCCAGAGTCCGTCGTAATTGAACGGCTGAAAACTCCGCACGTACTCGTACTTTCCCTTTCGCAACGTACGAACAAGATCAAACTTCTCGTCGAAGCGGTCTGCATAACCCAAGGCTTCGTCGCGTGCACTCACCTCAGTTGCCGACACGCCTGCGCCCAAAAAAGGACGCCCATCAACCTGTGCAGGTACGTCCAGCCCAGCCAAATTTAATACTGTAGCACCAAAATCGATGAACTG
>JBGSTP010000316.1:0-24312 GCA_041736515.1 Pirellulaceae bacterium | reverse complement strand
TACGCTGCTTGCCAGCCTAGATACTGAGCCTGTGGCTAACAGTTACTCAGGTGAGACTCACACTCACTCGTCGTCAACTATTTCCAGTTCGATTCATTCCTTGCTTGGTTAGACTCTAGAGCATACTTCTTCTCAAGCTCTCTCACCCGTTGGCAAGTGCCTGAACAAGGAATTGCCTCTTCAACAGGTAAATTGCCGCATCCATCGCTAACTCCCTTCTCGCTCCAGCTCGCGTTAACAAAAACCTAATGCGATGTTAACCCGGCATTAACACTTAAGTGTATCTCAACACATTACATTGAGTGCACTGCGGTTCCGGGCACTTTAGCGAGAACAGTTGGATGAGAACAGGCAAACGGATTCGCTACAACCACGCGGCGTTTACGTTGGTGGAATTGCTCGTCGTAATCACCATTATTGGAATTTTAGTCGGTTTGCTCCTGCCTGCTGTTCAAGCCGCACGCGAAACGACGCGGCGTGTGCAGTGCAGCAACAACTTAAAGCAAATTGGATTGTCGGTCCATAACTTTGCGTCGGCGAATCAGCAGCTTCCACATAGCGGTCAATGCGATTCAACGGGAAGCAATACGACAACCTACATGATCCACTCAACTGCCACACAGTTGCTACCTTTTCTTGAGCAAGCCAACGTCTACAACCAATTCAACCATGACGCGGATCCCAGGTTGTCAACGACCTACGGAGCGACAGCCCAGATCGGCGGATTTTTATTGGCTAACGGTGCCGCTCAACTTCACGCCAGAGCGAGAGGAATTTCCTACGACGATAACTCTCATCCGGCGGGCAAGATTGCAGCCCAAACGAAAATCGCTGCGTTTATATGCCCATCCGCTCCGATTTCTGCGGAGGAGCGAGATCCCGTTCATAACTTGGGGGGCTTCGATTATATGTTCGTCGCATTGGCGGACGTAGACGCTAACCCATCGTCGCCAACCTATCTGATGCGCACGCCGCCGACGCCTTTTGCGTATTGGGACAGCCAAGTCGTCTACGGCATGCTGGGATGTGATGGCGGAGGTTTCAATCGCGTTCCCGATGGCTCTTCTAACACTATTCTGTGCATCGAAGACGTTTCTCGTTCGCATCCAACTATTGCACAATTTGGCTCGCGGTCAGCTCGGAGATCGCCCACACCAGCGGCGCGAATCTTGCCCGAGGCCGCGCCATTTCCTGTTGGAAATCGGCGAGTGCACGCGTGGGCTGACCCAGATTCCTGTACGAACGGCTATTCGGGGCCCAGTAATGCCACGTCCAGCAGGATTGCCCGCATCAACAATTACTCGCGACCAACTGGGGGACCGCCTGAGTGTCGCTGGTCCGTAAACAATTGTGGGCCGAACGACGAGCCATTTTCCTTCCATCCTGGCGGAGCCAATGCCGCCATCGGTGACGGATCCGTGAGATTTATTGCTGACAGCGTCGATCCTTTGGTCCTGAAATGGCAAGTTGGGGCGTCGGACGGAAATATAGTTCCTGGTGGTGAATAGGCCCCATCATCATCTCTAGTTGGATCAATCGTTTGTTGCATGACCATTTGGGGAGTTCTAGCGTGATTCTTCGCGTCGGTTTTCTGCTCGCAATACTGGTGGCAGTTACAATGGGCTGCTTTAACTCCGTGCACACCATGGCGGCGGTCGAGAAATTCGTTGGTAAGGTAGTCAGTTCGGATGGCCAACCACTTGCGAATCTGCGGGTAATTCTACAGCCCACGCAGGATGGGTACGAGATCGAGTTGGAGGTCAATGAACGTGGGGAATTTCAAGGCGAAGGAATACCGGGCAAGTACATCTACTACTTCGCACACTCTTCCAGGACAAAGGCAAAATTTCCCGCAACCATTCCAAGCGAGTATCTGGAACCAAAGATGGAGCACCTCGTCCTTGTTGCTCCAGCACAAGAGGTCATCTGTGAAGTCAACCTCCACAATTGAGGGCGCTGAAAGTCACTATGCCGTTTGAACTGCGCCATTTCGACTTCCCGATTTTCACGGCATCAACGGCTGCGTGTTATGTTGTCATCGTTCTGTACCTGCTCCGACGCGGGATTCGCGATCGCCTTTTGTTATGGGGGGCCGTACTAATCGCGCTGTTACTGCCGCTCAGTTGGCTTACGGCCCGCGATGCTGAACGGTCAGCCAAGGAGCGCTTCAAGGATTCATTGAAGCGTTTTGTCCCAGTACTAGCCGAAGAGCTGCGGGACAAGGGACATGCGGATTTTGATGGACCATTCGACGCGTCGCTCGCCGCTAATGCAACGTTCATTTCGCAGTACAACGAGATGCTCGAAACCGAAAAACGGTGGGTCAGAGTGAATGAATCTGTCATGGATGTTTTCACTTTCGTTTACGACAACATCGACAAGATATATCGCGTCGTTGTCAACTCGGATACTGATTACAACTTGGATGGCACAATTCAACCCGAAGAAAAAGGCAAAGCTCCCGGCAGTGTTCTGCAGCGGGATATCGGCGAAGGCCGGCATGCTTTTGAAACTCAATTTGTTTTCGATGAACGAGTGCAAACCGACTTCATGCTCGTGAAGAACCAGGACGGCCAAGACAGCGAGTTCGCGTTGGATCGAGTAACTGCCTATGCGCCAATCTCAAATGAAGTCGGCAAGGTAAAAGCCGTTCTCGCAGTCGATATCAAAGCGGCAGACTGGAAGAGGCAAATACTAGGTGCCCGGCTTTCTGCTCTCAGCCGGCTGTTTTCGTTCGCCGTACTGGGGCTCGCAGCCATCGTGTTCGTGTCGATGCTTACCGCAGATGTCCGAGCGTCGAAGAAGAAAGAGGAAGAACTTCGCGAAGCGCACCGCATCGCCCGCGCAGCAGCCGAGGAAGCTCAGAAAGCAACCGAGGCCAAAGGGCAATTCCTGGCAAACATGAGCCATGAAATACGCACCCCGATGAATGGTGTCATCGGCATGTCGGAGCTCATGCTGCAAACCGAACTCAACAATGAACAGCGGCAGTACCAAGGCTTCCTGCTCGAGTCCGCTCGTTCGCTCCTTGATCTCATCAACGACATTCTAGACTTCTCAAAAATCGAAGCTGGCAAAGTTGAAGTGGAGAAGGTTCCGCTCGAATTGCACGACTTGGTGGCGCAAACACTGCAAGCCCTTGGACGGCGGGCGAACGAAAAGAAATTAGAGCTGATTTTGCGTATCGACCCCAACCTACCCTACGTCGTCCGCAGCGATCCTACCCGACTGCGTCAAATTGTAACGAATCTCGTTTCGAACGCAGTAAAGTTTACTCGTAGCGGCGAAATTAAAGTCGCACTGGCGGTTGCCGAACCAAGTCTGCCTAAGAATGACGTGGAAGCTGCCCAGCTAGAACTTTTAATTTCAGTAAAAGATACGGGCATTGGAATTCCTAAGTCACAGCAAACCAAAATCTTCGAGGCATTCACTCAAGCGGATACATCGACCACGCGCGACTATGGTGGTACCGGGCTAGGCTTGGCGATTTGCTCGAATCTAACCAAGCTACTCGGTGGCAAGATCTGGTTAGAGAGCGAAGTTGGTAAGGGAAGCACGTTCTTCGTTCAATTTCCAGTTGACACTTTGTCGGACGTCGAAGTGTCACAGTCGATTGATCTGTCCGGCCGGCGAATTCTTGTGGTCGATGACAATGAAACGAACCGTCGCTTTTATTCTTCCATGCTTGAGCGAGCCGGCTGCGAAACCGAATGCGCGATCGACGGTCATGACGCGATTGACATGCTGCAGAATCCAGCTGCCAAGCGTTATGATTTGGTTTTGCTGGACGTGCTCATGCCCAAATTGGACGGCTATGACGTAGTACGCAAATTGGCCCTCAACTCGAACTACAAGACGCCAATCATCATGCTCTCCTCTATGGACTGCCTCAGTAGTGAGTTGCCAAAGGGAGACGAACTAATAAAGCGACAGTTGTTCAAACCAGCCATGCGATCGGAACTGCTGGCAGCGATTCGCGATGCACTAGCCGGGATAAGCTCGACCAAGACTTCGAATAATTCGGAAAAGTTTGAGCGGACAAACTATCCCAAGCACGTTCTAGTTGCGGATGATTCTGCTATCAACCGCTCGGTCGCTCAATCGTTGCTGGAACGACGTGGACATCAGGTAACTGTTGCTGTTGACGGAGAGCAAGCTGTGAGTCTCTGGAAGCAGCATGACATCGATATTATTTTGATGGATGCGCAAATGCCTAAGCTTGATGGAGTGGAGGCAACTCGCTCTATTCGCATGGCGGAATCCAAGTTGGACCGCAGAACTCCCATCGTAGCCATGACAGCCCATGCCATGCGCGGCGATCGGGAAAAATACCTAGCTAGTGGCATGGATGGTTATATCTCGAAACCATTTCGCCCAATCGAAATGTTCGAACTGGTCGAAACGCTGGGGCTGCAGCGAAACAGAGAAACCGTCGCGGCCAAACCCACCCACCCAAACCCCGATCGTTCGCCAACGCCAACCACGACGACAACCAACGCTGTAGCCCCCAAAACATTGGCAAAGCTACTGGACACTGCCACGCTGCTGTCCAATACCGGCGGCGACAGTGAATTGGCCCAACAAATGATAGATCTGTTTCTCACCGAATCAAAAGCTCAGCTTGAGCAAATTCAAAACGCGATCGCATCGCGTGACGGTATTGAGATTTCGAAGGCAGCCCACTTGCTGCGTGGATCCGTTGCAATTTTCGGTGCAACACGCTGTGTAAACCTTCTTCGAAAAATGGAAGCCCTAGGGCAAGCCAGAGAATCAGGCGACGCGAAGAAGTTGCAGCCCGAGTTGGTCGGAGTAGTCCATGAATTATGCAGCGAACTAGAAACGGCAAAACTGCTGCAGGTTGCCGATCGAGGATAGAACATGAGAATATTAGTCGCTGATGACAACCCTATGTGGTCGCGTTTGTTGGAATCGAATGTTAAGCGTTGGAAGTTTGAGCCAATCGTGTGTTCCAACGGTACGGATGTCCTGGAACGTATGAAGAGCCCCGATGCACCTCGTCTAGCAGTAATAGACTGGGAGATGCCGGGTATGGATGGAGTAGAAGTCTGTCGCCAGATCAAAGCGTCGCAAACACTACCCTATACCTACGTCGTGCTGCTCTCGAGCCGTGACGAGAAACAGGACATTTTGACGGGGCTCGATGCGGGCGCCGACGAATACCTGACTAAGCCAGTGGACCTGGAGATTCTGAAAAGTCGCCTCACAGCCGCGCGGCGACTGGTCGACGCTATCCCACCCAAGGATTGGGCACGACCACGCGTCGAAGGCTACGAAGTCGATCGAGTCGTGGGTAAAGGCGCATTCGCGACTGTGTGGAAGGCCAGGAAGATTAGTACGGGTGCCACCGCAGCATTGAAGGTCTTGCGCGTGGACTTGGCGACAAACATCGTCTTCGAACGCTTTGCTCGCGAAATTCAGTCGATGCAGCAATTAGATCATCGCTACATAGCGAGGATCCACGAAAGTCAGATCGATCGCACCCTTGGCTACTATGCCATGGACTTGATAGAAGGCGGCTGTCTAACCGAGTTTGCCCATAAGAGCAAAATCAACTCGCTGCAAACAATTCGTTTGATTTCCCGCGTTTGTAAAGGGCTCGCCCACGCGCACGAAAAAGGAATTGTTCACCGCGACCTCAAGCCCACCAACATCATGGTAACTAACGCTGGCAAACCCAAGCTCGTGGATTTCGGATTGAGCAAATCCATGTTTCGCGTGCCCGACGAAAGTATCCTGCAGACAATCGATGGCTCCCTAGTTGGTACTCCCATGTTTATGGCTCCGGAACAAGCCCGCGGGGAAATAGATAAAGTTGACCACCGTACAGATATCTTCGCAGCCGGTGTCATTCTCTACATCATGCTGCTTCGCAAGCATCCGTTCAAGATCGATCCGGGCAGCTCTTCCAAGACCGTACAAGCCATTGCTACGGGCACACCTCGTTTGCCCACCGAATTCAATCCGAAATTCAATGCCAGGGTTCAAGAAATTCTGATGCGTGCTTTAGCCATTCGACAAGAAGATCGCTATCAATCTGCCTACGAATTGGCTCTAGATCTCAAGGCCTTCGTAAAACAACGCGAGAAAAACTACCTGGAATCGACGGATTGAATCGCGTTCCGCCCAAGCAGTCGCTACGTCTCATGGGCCGGCAATTAGCGTACTTTCTGCTCGGGCTTGCGAGACTCTGACGCGAGAATTCACTTCCAGTCAACGTCGCAGTGGATGAATAAGCAAGTCACCCGTATAAGCAGCGCTCGGCTGGACTTCGCACCCCGCCCAGCATCCCGCGCAGCGTTTGACCCAAGCATGCTGTGCTCGCCGCTTCTCTCCTTCCCAAATTTCACGAAAGCTTTGAAGACGCAGGTTGCCGACTATATGGCTGTTAAACTGACACGTTGGCACATCACCGTTGGGAAAAATGCGAAGATGGGAACTCAAGGCCACGCAGGCAGGATTGGGGCGAGGTTCGTTGCGAAGCATCCTGGCGGCAATCCCATCCATGTAATACTGCTGTATCCATTTTTCGGGACCACTGAGCTCCGTGCGGATGTCGTTGCGAACCTGATTAAAGAAATCGTTCAGCTCGCTACTCTCAAATTTTCCGACGGGAGTAAACAGCTCGTCGCGTGTCGGTGCATAAGATCTATCGCGTTCGACGGCGTAGGTCGCGCTAGCGCTATAAGCCATCACGACTTGATGCCTAACTCGATACGGCTTGAGGATCTGATGCAACTTCCGATAGTGCTGAATACCTTCCGAATCAGCCACGGTCTGGTTGATGCGAATATTCATTTTGAGTTCCTGCTGCCGCGGAGCTAGTGCCTCAAGCGTCTCTATACAGCGTTCAAACGCATGTGGATTATGGCGTGATTGGCAATGCTTATCGTCAACTCCATCGATTGAAATCATCAAGTCCAATGGTATGTGCCGAGGTCGCTCAATGGCAAACCGAATCACACGCTCAGGCAGCGAGGCGTTGGTAGTCATGTGCAAGACTATCGGCTTTAAAAACTCCTCCGCCAAATGAGAAACTTCAATGAAATCTTGGCGAAGAGTTGGCTCGCCGCCGGTAAATCGAACATAGTCCATCGCAGGCAACTGGTCGTAGATCTCTGCAATTTCAGTCGTTGTCAAATCATGACCATTGGGTTTTTTCTGCATGGCTTGATGAACAAGCGGCGAATCGCATATCTCTTTGCAATGATAGTTGCATTTGAACGTAGTTGTATGGGTTAAACTATGCGGACCAACGTCGCTGCCGAAGCGATGACGCCCCATGGCCCACAGAAATCGAGGGGCTCGACCGACAATGCGCAAGAAGATGTTTGAATGTTGCTGCGGAAAATGCGGCGCAGCAGGTTGTGCGTCGACCAGCGTTTCCGTGACATTCTTCGGCTCGTCAAGTATCGGTAGCAAACGGTTGGATGATGTTGTCATTACTCAGCTTGTCTAAATTGAGGTGACTTTAATTCGCGTGAGCAATAGGGATGCTCTCTTATGAGCTCGGTAAATATCGAAAACAAATCGCATCAGATGCTGGTGCTGTGCGCCTCCGACTGCAATTTCCCGCTTGCCGAACCGAGCGAATCATCGCTAACGCGATTCTTGGCGCTCCTTAAGCAATCTATCAATGGATCTGCGGGACATGCAAAAGGTGTATTGTTCAATCCAGTACCTTATGGAACGGAAGCTAGCGAACAATCGCACCACGAAACTGCGTGCGCTCATCATACAATGCCTTGTCCAGCCATTCCAATCCCTAGAGGCGCCGACTTCATTGGTCGGCACGCAAGTCAAGTAGAAGCTGATGTTCATCTACCATTGCCCGATGCCTACCGAATTTTTCAATTGCAACAAACCATTAGGTCGCTTCAACGCGGAGGTGAGCCGCTGTTATTGTTAGCGCATACCCCTGGCATCATTGGATTTCATGTGCGTCGCGAGGCAGTTAAGCGTCGAGCGCGTGGTAAACCAATCCCCCTCGCAGCGATTTATTCGACCAGTTATCAGCGCTTTACCGAGACACGGGTGGTCGAAATCGCGAATGCAATTCGGCAGGACCACTCAGTAACTCTTAATGAACTTTTCACACACGGAGGTCTGTTGGAACGTGCCTTTCCTGCATTGGCTGATGCACCTGAGGTTCGCGCCACCCTCGAACGCTTGATCGACGACCTACGGTTGATGATTCATCATTGGTACACCGTCCCCAACTCAACCACTTTTCAGGCAAATCGGCGTTGGGGTCAGGCGCTATTGTGGATCGCCAATAGCCTGAGCCGATACTCGCACCATCGGCTCCAAGGCAGCCTGGCTGCGGCGCGCAGCCTTCACGAGCTGATGAACTTGCTCACTCGCTTGGTGGGTGTTCCGCTACCCGAGATTGCCAAGCGGCCGATCGAGTCCTCTACTCTGATCGATAACGCGATTGCGGATGGTGCAGGGCAGCTGGTTCGAAGCTATCTGGCTAGGTTCTTTTCCGGTTGCGACCGCGTGCTCAATCTCGACGGCGAATTGGGGAAGGAAGAACTGCAGACGCTGGGAATAAACAACCGGCAAATTGTAAGCCTCGATTTTTCGAATGATATTTGCGATCAACTTTATTCGGTTTACCAATCGATTCTGGCAGACTCCAGCAAGAAGACTGCACCCAAGCGGCAGAAACTGAGCGAATTCAACTGGGAATCGTGGGACGATCCAACGAAACAACGCTTCCGATCTGCGGAAACTAATTTCGCGATGTCGGATGTGCATCTCGGCGATGGCAGCGGCACAGAGCGAGCCCTAGCGGCAACGGAGCTCAAGCCTCATTTCGATCGGCTTGGGGTCACGTGCGTCGATATCGTTGGCGATCTAATTCAACGCGATGTCTCACCCGAGGTCTCAGCGCGGCATCGCGAGTCTTTTCTAGCGGCAATGCGCTACTTAACCGGTAGCGTTGCCGCCACAGAGCGAGCGGTTATTCAGCTCCGCGTGGACACCGAGACGAATTTGGCAAGCAATCCTAAGCGACAATCAGAGATTCGCCGAGAGTTGCAGGCTTTCGCGCTCAAGGTTGGAGCTCAGGTACAGTTCGGAGATATGCGACTTGGTGTTCCCAACGGCATCCCAGACAAACCTATCCCCATCTATATCGAAAGAGGCAATCATGACGAAGGCGAGCAGTTGGAAGAAGTAGTACCGGGTTCACATGTTGCAGAATCGATGATTCGATTGGATGAAAATTCCGGCGTCCTATTTTGCCACGGCAACATCTGGAATCTGCCCGAAGTCCCGGCGGCTTTTAAACAAGCGCTTTCGATGTCCGAACTGTGCGAGAAACTCGCAGAGGAGAAACTTCGAGAATCGCTGGAGACGGCCCAAATCATCTACTCGATGACCAGTGCGCTGTGGCGTGCGTGTGCCAAACGTATTGATGTCCGCGGATTGTGGAAGAATGATCTGCAGCCAATTTTGTCCAAATTCGTACAATGGCAGCGCGATCGCCATGTCGATGAGAACTCCGTCCCATCTGAGTTTTCGCAGTTTCTAACGGGTGTGATCAGCCCGGTTGACAACGCAGCAGTGGCAGCCCAGTGCGGGATTCTGACGCGCGGATTTGGCTCATTCTGTTGGGCAATATGTGATGGACATTCGCACCGGGCTTCGATCGAATTTGTTCGGTCAACTCACCCTCAAACGGGCAACGAATCGGGAACGCTATTGGTAAATTGTGGCAAGTTTCATGGCAAGAACATGACTGCCGTCCTGCTGCGTTTTCCTGAGGCAGTCGTCGTCGAGTGGGATGAAAAGGAACAAGCATATTATGTGCTCCATTATCATCGATTGACCGACGAGGAAATTCGCATCGTATGCAATGCGACGGGCGAAGCTCCCAAGCTTCCCAACGTCCCCCCGGCAAACACAACCTCAAAACCAGCGCGGACTCTGCTGGAGATCTGTTCTGAAGGCGCCGGGCACAAAGAGCGACAACTGGCGTTGCTACCGATTTATGAGGCTCGAGGGACGGTTCATGTCGCCGCCAGTGGCCATCGCCCGATTTCTTGGGCGCATGAACACTGGCCAGGGCATCGATTAATCTATGACCGCTCTGGGCATATCCGGCGAACGAGCACGCTCGTTTCCTATTTGCGAAACCAGAACGCGATCACAAGGCGCGCGCGCAGTGTCGCGCGGGAACTCGAACACTACACACATGCAATAACCGACTTCGCGCCGGTCTTACCCATGGCAATGAAGATTGCCAAACGCAACGGCTGTACACACCTGCCGCCGCTATTCCACATTTCACACCACGCTGCCATGCACAGTCGATATAAGGAAACTCCCAGGCCGCTGAAAGTGGATCGCTTGACCTACTGGGCAACGCAACGCTACCTGGACAGCATCTCTGGAGATGTCAACATTGGCTTTCACTTCGAAACCTATCACTCGGATATTCTAACGCCACCAATTGCACCGGATTTCCAAAATGTAGTGCCCACATTCAATAGCAATATGGTACTTGTCTATTTGATGGGTTCGCCGCTCTATCTGGCACAGCAATGTTCCAAGCTGGACCCAGACGGCGAACATGAATGGCACATTTACTCGGCGCTGCAATCCACCATTCAACAGGCAGAACATAAGCACATCTGGCTGTTTCCGCTGGATTCAACATTCCGTAAGAAACTCCCCCATGCCCGCGCCGCCGTAACGAGCTGTGGATTTATGGGCCCCGCCGAATTGTTGCATTTAGGCAAGCCCTTCGCGGCAATTCCAACTCCGGGGCACGGCGAACATGCCTTCAATGCCGCTGCCCTGCAAGAGGTCTCCCATGTAACCGTCGTGCCATTCTTCAACGAAGCGTCCTGTCAAGTTGCAATTCGCAAGATGCTCTACGAAGCCAAAAGTATCAGCGCGCCATTGCAAAGAACCGGTCGGATGGGCAGCGTCGGCCCCTATCAGGACATTCGACAGTCAATTGCGCAGCGAGTATTTGGCGAGACCAGCTAGCCACACTAGTTCCGGCCCCTTTATTAGCACAGGGGCAATAATTAACCGAGTCTTCACAATAGTCCGCGCCCGACAGGTTACCATTCGGTGCCGGTTGTTGTAGCTGCGGTTGTTCCATCCTCCATCCCGCCCGCAACTTGGCTAACGGCTAGGAAACAGGAAAGCAATGCGTCGCTACGTCAAAGAAATGCTGCTGCTCCTTTCGGCTGTTGCATTGCTATTGTTGAGCTTGCAGTGGTTGCGCCCCGCGTCCAGCCCTGAGACGGAAAGACTAACAATGACTGCGGGCGATGCCACGGGATTGAGGCATCAGCTGGCGCTCGAATTTGCTCAAGAGGCTTTGGAAGCAGGCATCCAAATCGAAGTCATTCCGACTAGCGGATCCCGCGACGCCATCGAAGGACTTCAAAGCGGCAGGTTCGATCTGGCGTTTGTACAGGGCGGATTGGCCAGCGAGCCAGCGCCCGGGATCTTACAATTGTCTCCGTTGCATATAGAGCCATTGCATTTAGCCGTAAGTGCGGAACTGGCTGCGAAATGCAAGACCATCGGACTAGACGCGCTGAGCGGTCGGTCTGTTAATTTAGGTTCCACCGGCAGCGGTACCCATGCACTAGCAGCGGAGGTGCTGTCTTTCGCGGGCCTGGATCCCCAGGCTGTCACAGAACCGTCGCAGGCACTACCCGGCATCCTGCCGAGCATGTTGAGCTACAGTGAGTTGCTCGAGTTACCCACCGAAAAATTGCCCGACGCAATTTTTACGGTCTCGTCCCTTCCATCCCCGATCGTCGATCAACTTGTCGAGCAACATGGCTATCGCCTGGTAGCACTTCCGTTCGCCGAGGCGATGGCGCTTGAGGCAACGCTACAGCAAGGCAAACCCATCGTGGGTGGTTCCGTGGACAAGCGGCACATCTTCGAAGCGCGCATTCCTGCCTTTACCTACAGCGTACACCGTGCCGAACCACCAGAAAGAATTTTCACCATTGGCACAAGATTGTTGCTGTTGGCAAATGAGAACCTCTCGAGCGAAACAACAATCAGAATACTCGATGTAATGTACAGTTCGGATTTCGCCACTGCCGAACGACCACCCGTTGAATCAAGCTTACTGGACCTGCCCAGCGAATTCAAAATGCACCCTGGCGCACAGCGTTTTCGCGAGCGAAACAGACCCTTGATCGCTGGTGAATTTATCGACTACTGGGAGAAAGTCATCGCCATTGCAGCGACCATGTTAGGGGGAACCTTTTTCATCGCCCAATGGTACCTGCGTTGGAGCCGACGCAAACAAGAAGCGAGCTTTGCAAGCTACATGGAACGCGTTTTAGCAATCGAGCAGGCTTCGATGCAAACCGAATTGTCTGCCTCGCTAGATCTGGTCACCTTAGTTCAACTGCAGCGCGAATTGGCTGAGCTAAAAGCCGAAGCTATTCGCAAATTTGCGAGCGGCGAATTAGAAGGCGAAGGCATGGTCCATGGCTTCCTAGCCCTGGTCAATGACTCCCGCAATCAGTTGACGCGTCTCATTCTGCACGAACGCGAGAATATCGAACAGCAAGCAGCCCAACAGCAGGTAGATGCCCAACAAATCTGGGCGCAACATTCCCATCAACAGCCTGATTCCTAATCAGCGAGTGTCACTTTTTCAGAGAACGCTTGCGAATACGCGGTATCGGACTGCTCGGCTTTGCAGCTTCGCAAAACCGTGCGACAGCGTAGTCTCGGTACCACTGCGCAAGCGGAATAAGCTGCGCGTGCGAATTCTGCAGTCTATCGGCAAATTGATTGCACGTCTCGCTGGCAGCTCGATGATAGCCAATCTTTCGTGCCAGACTGTCAGCCCGCCGGACCTCTTTGGAAACCGGTACCACAGTTCCTCTCGCTCGCAACGAGGATTTGCGAAAGCGCAATGCGATGAAGATTGCCAGTAGTGCCACAGGCAGGGTCCAGGCATAACGGCTGCGCACGAAGCTGTTCCAGTTTTCGCTCAACACCGCATACCAACCTTGCAACATAGTCAGTAAGCTAAAATTTTCTCGGCCCGCCGAACCGTTTTCGGTGGAACCTTCACTTTCAGACTCTGAAACTTGATGGCTGGCGATATACTCTGGAATACTTGGGGTAGCTTCGACAGTCAGCCACGTTTGCTTCAGTTCGTCGTAGGCTTCGACCCAGGCATGCGCGTTCTTGTTTTGAGCTGCGTAGTACTCTCGCTCATTGTTCATCTCGTAAACCAGATATCCGCCCGCTAGACGACAGGGGATGCCCTGGCTCCGCAGCAGCAGCGCGGTCGCGGTCGCAAAGTATTCACAATGAGCGTCGCGGCGCTCAGTGAGAAACGCGTTCAGCCGCGAACGTCCGCGTAGATTGGCATCCGGGATTGCTTCGAGCGAATAGCGGAAATTCGTGCGAAAATAGTTTTCGATGGCGCCGATCTTCTGTTGCGTGCTGGATATACCCTGGCAGATTTGATCGCTCAATTGCCGCAGCAACTGCTGTTCCTCAGCCGGTACTTCCAGCAGGCTTTCCAAATAATCACCGTCGGCTACCTCGACCACCGACTGGCATTGAATCACACCATACCTGGTATTGCTGAATCCAGTGGGCAAGATGCCGCGATGGGAATCAAGCAGTAATGCGCGGCGTCCCTGGCCGATTTCGCCAAACAGGTAGGCCGAGTGGGCTGGCAAAGGAATCAAACTCCCTCGGTCTGGCAGGACCTCTACTATTAGCTTTCGTAAACTTCCGCCTATCTCGCCAGTTAGTTCGAACAGCGACATGTCGTTTTCTAATTCCGGCAGCTCTGTTTGAGGCAATGGCATGGCTGTCGACGGCGCCAACACGCGAAAGCTAGCTTGACCGCCTCGGCTACGAGAGTTTTGCGGGTTTCTCCATTGCTTGCCATCGAAACTCACGAAAGCGGTAGTCCGCATATATCCCGGAGTGAATGCTGCCTCCACACTAAACACCAATTCATTAGGATGCTGACGCTGAATCTGCGCGATACTACCCAGGCTTACGCGGTCTAATAAACTTGCCTTGGATCGAGTAAAGATACGTTCGGCGAACTGCTCGCTGCCGCGCGAACGCAAGCCATCAAACACTTGGCGCAACTGCGGTAAATCTTGTCTCAGCTCCTGCTGAAAAAGCCCACCAACACAGAGCGCTGCGGCAAACATCAGCACCAGCAACTGCGATTTCTGTCGCTGTTTTCCACCCGCCAACCACAGCTGGAATACGTCGGAGCGCATGACGCAAACCAGCAACAGAATAAAGACCAAAACGACATTGCCGGTAATTTGCAAGGTCAGTGGAGTCTCCAACGAAAGCAGCAACATGGCCAGCGAAAGCACGCTTAAGCCTGGAACATAATTGGCAGTTGTTGGTCGTGGTTTGTGCAACAACTCCAGCGCTTGCACCAACACGAGATATTCGGCCATCACGGCAAACATGGCGTAAACACCCAACGCAAGCAATTGCGATACACCCTGCATACCAAAGGCAATTGCCGAAAGAACCAATACCCCTGTGTGGACCGTACGTGGAAGAGAAAAACTCTTCTGCGGTAGCAAACCCACCAACAACAGGCATGCAGCCAAGTTTCTGCCGATTGTTCCAACCTGCAGCCAGTAAAACAGTCCAACTTGATAAGCCACCAGCAGCCAAAGGAAAATACGTAAACCAGCCATTCTAGAATTCCCCGTAATCGACGCTTCTTGGTATTCGCCAAATTGGTGGCTAGACGCTGCAATGCCTTGCAGTAATCAAGCTAAATTATGCTCGTCCGGCTTGGGCTTAACCGCAATACCGTTTAATGAAGGCTACTTTCACGTAGGCGAGTCTCTCCGAGACTTTCAAGTCGCCGAGATTCTTCTCAGTTCTCCGTCTCGGAGCGACGGAGCTACGTGCATCATTGAACGGTATTGGGCTTAACCGTTGAATTGCGCACCGTCAGTTTGTCTTCATCGCAACTCTGGGTTCGGCGCAACGCACAATCAAGTTACGTGCACCGCAATCCACATCTCGCATCGATGCGGCTGCTTGCTCGTCCGACACGATGCAAGCGATCGTTGCATCGGCCGGCAATTCGGACAAGATTCGGTCCCAGGCCAGAAACCACTCGACGCCTGCAGCTTCGTCTTCGACGGTTGCCAAACGCGTCATTAATTCATCGCGTTGATTAGCTACGACGCGTCCGTCGGTGAATTGAATATCTTTTCCAATGATGACAAGAAACATCGATTGTTGCGTGGAATCCAGCTGCGCGATGATCCCAGCCGCAATGGACAACACGGCTTCCAGTGTTTCGGCCCTGCTCTTGGAGGCCCGACGCCGCGCTGCGTCGACCACGACAGCCACGACGGTGTCTGACCCCTCCGAGAACTCGCGCACCGAGGGCGTTGCCAACCGCGCCCACGATGCAAAGTCCCATCTGCGCACTGGAACACCCGGTCTAAACTCGCGACTGCCGATGTACTCGAGCAAACTATTCTTCTTCGAACGACCGGCCACATGGTCTACATCGAGTCCCTCCACTATTTCTCCCACCATGCCCTGTTCCTGTTCGTAACTGGGTATTACCGTGATCGGGTACTTTAGGGGATGGAGCGTCAGAAAGCGAAAGAAGCTCAAAGGAAACAAGCTGGCCACGGCTAATTTCGACAATTCAAACACACCACGACGCTCCGCTTTGACCATAAAATCGATGGTCATCGTTTCGCCTGGAGCAATCGCGCTAATCGACTGTGTTAGCCGAATGCCACGCAATCCTGCCGACGGTAGTTCGAGTGTGCATTGCAAGTCATAGCCGCCTAGTCGACCAATGTTCTTTACCTCGATCTGCACTGGAAAACTGTGGCCATTGGTGACAAGCGGCACCCAGCGCACCTTCACTTTTAGTCGCGGGCGGTACAACATACCGAGCCCAAAGCCAAAGAGAACCAGCCAGAACACATAGCTCAGTAAACTAATGAGAGTTGCTTCAACGATGGCAAACAGGCAAAAAGCGGCCGACAAGGCCAATAGTCGCCCGGTGACCGTAAACGGGCTGTGACTGAGACCTGTTCGCAGAGAATTTATCCACCCGGCCAGCATCGTTGAAATCTCATTCGTATTTATGAATCACGCCTCACGCCCCACACCACAAGCCTAAAGCCTAAAGCCTTAAGTCACGCTGGGACTACCGTGCTGTCGATGATCTCTTGAATCAACGCGCGTTTATTGCTGTGGAGCTCGTGAGCACTGCGTTTGGAGACAATGCGATGCGCCAGTGCGAGTGGCGCGACATGTTGCACATCATCAGGTAGCACGTAGCTGCGCCCCGCCATAAATGCAGCCGCTTGGGAGGCGCGAAAGAGCATCTGTGAACCACGTGGGCTACAGCCGATCTGCAGTCGATCATTGTCACGCGTGGCTGCGATGATTCGCACCATATAGTCCGCTAAATCCCGATGCACCTCGACTTGCGTTGCTTGATTCTGCAATTGCAACAGTCCCTGCCCATCGATGATCGGCTTGACCTCCAGCTCGAGACGGCTCTGTCCATACAGCAATTCGATCTCGCTGTCGTGGTCTGGATATTCGATTGCCATGTGGAACAGGAAGCGATCGAGCTGAGCTTCAGGCAGCGGATAAGTACCTTGAAAGCCGCTGGGATTCTGCGTGGCCACGACTAAGAATGGATGCGCTAACGGCCGACTGCTGCCCTCGATCGTCACCTGCCGTTCGGCCATGGCTTCCAGCAGGGCCGATTGAGTTCTAGGCGAAGCCCGATTGATCTCGTCAACCAATAACAGATTGCAGAAGACTGGACCGGGCCGAAAGGTGAACGATCCATCTTGGGCGTTGTAAATTGAAAAGCCGTAGACATCGGCTGGCAATAGATCCGGCGTGCATTGCAAACGGTCGAACTGCAGGTCAACCAACCGTGCAAAAGTCTTACACAGCGTCGTTTTTCCCACTCCGGGCAAATCTTCTAACAGAATCGAACCACCCGCGATAATCGCCGTCAAGAAATCGGCGATGACCTGCGACTTTCCACGGATGACCTGAGCGATGCCCTGTTGCAATTTCGCCACAATATCCGCCCCATCCGGGGCAATAATGTTGCCATCCGTGAGCGGCTCGTTCGCTAGGTTAGTGGAATTCATGGGTCTGCCTTTCAAAGGAAATTCTACGAATACGAATACGCAACTATTGCTCGTGGCCTAACTGATCTTGGATCATCTCATTGCTCGCAGAAGCCGGAGGCAACCGGCGGACGCCTCTCTGTATTGCTGCAGATTTTGCGAAACATAACAATTCGCCGAGCGTGCGCACCAGTACTTGCCCTTCCGACACACACGGTGTCGCGTACATAGGTTCCGAAAGTACCATCGAGTCTTTTACTTCACCACTTTCGGCATCTAGCTGCAGCAGCGCAGCGTTCTCGCCACAGATAAGAATCGAACCGCCTAGCCACATGGGAGATGCAGTAACGGTTGAACCTATTCGCTTTTTCCAAACCAATTTTCCAGTAGCCAGCACAAAACACTGCGCTATGCCGTCGTCCTGGACTACAAACACACGATCTTTTGACAGCAGCGGCGTAGGAACGTATGGTACCTCGCTGGATTTTGTGCGCGACCAGAGTTCGACTGGCGGCGCGACGAGCCCATGCTTGAATTCGCTCACGCTCAATCGATTTTCTCTAAATCCGCTCGAAGCTACCAAGAAGGAGTTATCGTACACTGGAGTGGCAGCGCTCACATCCGCAACTACTGGCAAATCCCATAGTATCTTGCCGCTGACAGCATCCAGGCCGGTCAGCGTGTTCAATCCTGAGATCGCAACAATCGCCTCTCCCGAAACAGAATTAATCACTAAAGGAGAACTATAACTTCCCTCGAAACCATCAGGTCGCCTTTGCCTCCACATGAGCTTTCCAGTTTCTACATCTACAGCTTGGACGAAACCAGAAAATTGGTTATCAACATTGATGAACACCAAACCACGATACTGGGCCGGCGACGCATTGAAGCCCCATTGTGAATTCGTAGCACCAACAGGGCTCCGCCAGAGCTGCTTGCCCTCAGCATCGAAACTCGCCATCCACACCTGCTGCATATCGCTCCAGCACACGATAACTCGATCACCGACGCACAGCGGTGTGGACGATGCTGGTGCCCCCTTGCTATGCAACGCGCGTACGGCGGACGAGCACAGTCTTCGACTCCAGGCGTGTGCTCCTGTTGCTTGTTGATAGGCATGCAGGTCAACACCCTGGTCACTTCCCGTGACCAATACGATCAAATCCTGAAACGCGACCGGGGCGCCGTGGCCTTGCCCACAGGGAATTTTCCATTGCAGGCTAAGGTCTGATATGCTCGGCGACGGTTCTTGCAGCCTTTTTGCAACGTCGAGTATATCCGCTTCGCATTGCAGTGAAGTCAACCAACTGTGACCGCTCGTACCAACAATACCCTCTGCGGATTGCGGATATGGCTTTGTGCTCAATTGAACTTCAACCTTCGTGTTAGACCTGCGTTGCGATAGCAGTCGAACATGGGAACGAACGTCACTCCACTCGTACCATCCTGTAAACTGGCTGGCGACAAAGCAAATCGCAACAATGAGCAAAGCAAGACGATATTGGATTCTCAACCCGGCATTCCTTGTATTAGCCAAAACAGAGCCTGGCTCCTAGCACGCGTCCATTACTCGATACTCAAGTGTTGCCGAAAAACTAACGGAGAATTCACAAATCGCTCAGTTGTGCGACTACCACCAAATTCGCAGCAGTATTGCATGCTCCTGCTGAGCACCAACTATTGCTGCGGCACCAAACTTTGCAATCGGTTGTTGCCAAATAGCAGCATCGCCTCATTATTGGGGGATTTCTAGAGCGGTAGCGTTCCCGCCAACTCGACGATTGCTGACCATAGTTACTTTGCCTATGCGGCCGCGCCACGTTCCTTCTGCGAATCGCAAGTGTTTTCTTTGGGAGGATTCAAATGAATTTCGAAGTAAAATGCGAGCACGTCACTTCTCCGTGTTAGCTCGTATCAGCTCATCCAGCGCCCGAATGCGTTTGACAACTTCCGCATCATTCCCGAGAAGCCGTTGAACGGAATACAGCGAGGCCCGTGCTTCATACGGCTTGCCTTTTTTCAACTGTAGAGCTGCCAAGTTAAAATAGGCCTGCTTATTATCAAACTTGGCCCCCAAAGCTCGGTGGTAGCATTGCTCGGCTTGATCGTATTTTTCAGGGGAACGCGCCAATAGGATGCCAAGATTGTTCCAGGCTTCCGATAGTCCTGGCGCCAATTCGGTTGCGCGTTCAAAGTGCTTAATCGCCGCTTGAGGATCCGAATTGATCATGGCATTGCCCATCGCCAAAGAAAGGGTCCCATCGTCCACAATGTGAGACTGCGCCTCTTTTAATAGTGCTAACGCCTGATCGGTTTGCCCGCGTCGGGACAGCGACATACTGAGTGTTGACCACGCAGCCGCGCTGTCGAGCTTGGATTCCAGCGCTTGACTACTGCGATTCTCGGCGGACACATAGTCGCCAGCTGCCATGTCGAGCTCCGCTAATTCCAGATTGGCGAGAAACGGTGCGAATCCGGTCTTTGCTGTCGCCTCCCAAATCGCTCGCGGCGATTGATAGATCGCCGCGCGCTGCCGAGTTAACCAACCTGCCCCCACGGATGCCGCTATACATGCGATTGCACCGAACACGACGATTGCTTGTTGCCATTTTGCAACTGCAATATCACCCTTAACCAATCGTACACCCGAGAACTCAAGCGCGGCATTGAAAATTCCGGCCAGCACTAAGACGAACCCAACCATGGGCAAGTACATGCGCGCTTCAAAGGCCAGCGGGTTTAGCGGCAATAGGCTAGAAGTCGGCGCTAACGCTAGGAACATCCAGAGCACCCCCACGCCCATTAGCGAGCGCAGTCTTAGCAGCGTTACACCAACCGCTAATATGCTGATCAACACTAGCGCTTGAGGAAAAACTTGTGTGAGCGAATCGGCGGTCTGCCAGTCATACGCATAACTCTGCTGAAACGGCCAAAATATCAGCGTGAAATAGTGCATGACAACGGTTGTCTGCGACAGCACATACTGCCACGGTGAAAGCTCGGAAATAATGGGGCCAACGTACATTGTCCGCTGCATTAGGAACATCGTCGCCACGAAAATCGGTGCCAAAAATAACGACGCGGCACAGCGCCACACGGAGCCCGAGTGATCGTTCTTTTCGGTTGGAACAATAGCCCCCAGCAGAAACGGGAACAGTGGCAAGATTGCGGCAGTCTCCTTAGACAACCCGGCAAGTCCACCTAACACGAACAACAGCACGAATTTGCTCGTCGTCCCTTGGCGGAGATAGCTGATCGATACCAGCATGGCTGACAAAGTAAAAAAGGTCATCCACAACTCATGGCGTTGGTAAATCGTGGCCACCGCTTGACTATTGAGTGGATGCAGCCCCCACACAGCACCAGCAGCCACGGCCAGCGCCGCTTGGGCAAAACTGGCCTTTTCTTGTCCGCGGCGAAGCAAGCCGGTAACGACGGCAATCACCAGCCACGCGTTGCACACATGTAGGATGATATTAAAAAACAAGAAGCCTTGCGCGTATGCACCGGTGGCTGCCCTGTTCAAGATAAAGCTGATGTTTCCGACCGGACGAGCTGGCAGCGCATTACCCTGAATGGCCACACTGGCCACATAGGATAAATCCCCCATTCGCACGTCGCCGCGCACTTCAGTGACGTCTGCGCCAACAAACGAACCTGGAAAGGCCGGGCCATAAACGACGACGATGGCGGCTGCGAGCAACACAGCCCCTAACACAAATATTGGTCTCATTGGAAAATTAGTTTCCTGTTTTGGATTCAGTTGTTTCTTCCCTCACGCCGCCCCCAGTAGCCTAGGCATCCCTGGGTCCCCACAGTACCCTAGTTGGACAGCGCCACTTTAATGAGCAGCCAGGCGCTAGCCGGCGGTATTTCCAGTAATAACTGCGCAAAGCACCGGCGGCTAGTTCCCGCCATCTGCTCCACTCTACGCTTCAGATCGCCTGCATGCCTGAAAGCTTACCGATGCGTTCGACATGCTGCCACAGCTCCACTGCACTTGCGTGTCGACGCAGAGGATCTGGATCGGTTAGCCTGTTCACTAAATCAACTACTAGCTCATTGATACCGAGCTGCGACTGACTATTCACCAGCCTGCGCGGCTGATTCAAACGCGGCAGCATGTCCCTGAGCTTTCCACGCCCGTAGGGTGGCTCGCCGGTCAGCACCTCGGTCAGCACAGCGCCCAAAGAATAGATGTCCGCCTGCAACGAATGCGAGTTAGACTCACTGCCCAGCAACCGTTCCGGAGCAGTGTACGCCAAATCGTCGGGCAAGAAAACCTGTTGCGTAATCATTGGCGAGTTGGTCGTCCGCTCTGTTTTAGCGACGATTAAGTCCGACAGTACCCAACAGTTATCGGATCCGCGGTGAAGTATGTTCGTTGTTCGAATATTTCGATGAACCACGTCTGCTCGCTCTAAGACATGCAGCGATTGGGAGATACAACTGGCGATTCTCCAGGCCTCTTTCCAGTCCAGGCAGCCATTAACGCCAAAGCGTTCGATACGGTCGCGAATCGAACCCGCTGGAAACCATTCCATGGCTACCCAGCAATAACGTTTCCTCCAGCCTGCTCGCAGCAGTCGCACCAGACATGGGTCGCGCAGCTCCTGCAGCATCTTCATTGCCCGCATGAACCGTGCCTTGTCTTCTTCCCCGTCATCGGTATCCAGCGGCATAACCTTGATCGCCACCGCCTCGTCGGACTCGGGGTCCACAGCGCGATATACCAAACTTCGCCCGCTCTTGTTAACTAAGTGCTTGAGAATAAAGCGATCGATCGACTTGTCTTGCTCGAAACGCTCCACTAAGGCTTCTAATCCAGCGGATCTGACGGGTGCGGTGGACACCATGGCCGTAGGGGCATCCAATGGAGAGTCCGACACGAGCGTGAATAGCGTATTGCCAGCTCTAAATTTCTGTCCCGAGCTCAGCTCTTGCACGTCCACGCGTTGATTGCCAACAAAAGTACCTGAGGAACTGCCCAAGTCGCGTAATACTGGAACACCATTCTCTAGCGTGAGCTCACAGTGAACTCTGGATAGTCCGGTATCCGGTATTTTTGTATCGCTCGCGGAACCACGTCCGATCTTGAGTGATTCATTCATCAGCTCGATGCGATGTTGTTCCTCTTCGACCTTGTATTCGACAAACCAGCTCAAGCTACTCTCCTTGACCAATAGACAGACGCATTCCACCAAAAAACGTGTTTTAGGAACCGCTGAAAAAATATCATTTGCCAGGCAGGCCAGAGGCCGACACAACCTCTGCCGAGGCTGTTAAGCCCCGGAAAGGGTTTGCTTGATCCAATGCAGGCCCGGAGGGTCGACACAACAAAGATATTGTGCCGACCTCCGCCGTTTTTTATGGCCACGAATGCGTGCTGCAATTTACTTTTCCTGCACGCCCGGGCTTAGTTCGCTAGGCGATTCCTCAGCGAAACTCGTTGCCCGCGCAAGTTCATGCGCCAGCTGAATCAACTCTTCCGGCGACCTCCTGGTGCGCGTTTCAGAATCTGCTTCCGATTCCGAACTCGACTCAACCTTGGATGTAGACTGAGAACTAGCATCCGCTTTCGCTTCCGCAAATTCGTCGAGAATTCTTAACATCTCTTCATGGTGGCTGCTACTCGTCTCTTCATCGATCAATAGAGCTTTAGCAGCGTAGCCAGCAGCCGTGGACAAGTCTTGTTTGTCAGCGTGAAACATGGCGAGATCGCGAGCCACTTTTGCTTCGATCTGTTGCCGCTGCTGCTCCGTCAGCGAGCTAGCGAGTTGCCGATTCCAAATTTGTCGCTCTTGTCTCAGTTTCTCGTTGTCTTCGGTGAGCGTCGTTAGCTGCATCGACTGGGCAAACAAACGCACGATGACCCAAACGACCAATAGCAACAGCAGCAACGCCGCAGATCCGGAAACACTCGCCGCCAGCACATGCCTGCGCAGCAAGTAGGCAAACCGCGAAAGCACGCTAGCTGGCTTAGCCTTGATCGGTTCGCCAGCTTGATAAGCCATCAAATCGCATTTCAGTTCATTCGCCGAGCTGTAACGATCGTGGGGCTGTTTTGCCAGACACTTGAAGATGATCGCCTCTAACTGCGGCGAGACCTTAACCCCCAGCTGACGAAGCGGGGGAGGTCGCTGCGAAGCAACTTTGAAAACAAGCTCTTGTGGATCGGACGAGACCAGCGGCGGTCGACCAGCCAAAGCGGCATACATTACGGCGCCAATGGAGTAAACATCCGCCGTCTCGGCAATCAACTCCGTCTGCCCGAGCGCCTGTTCTGGCGCCATAAATTGCGGCGTTCCGTAGACTCCTTCAGTCTGCTGCACGTGAATGGCCGACAGGCCGAAGTCGGTCAGTTTGGGACGGTGCTGTCGATCGAGCAAGATGTTGGCTGGCTTGATATCCAGATGCAATACGCCGTGCGCATGCGCGTGCGCCACTGCGTCGCAAACACTTAATGAAAGTTCGATAGTCTCGACAGGTGTCAACACTTTGCGAGAAATCGACCGCGCCAAATCTTGACCATCGACAAAGCCCATCGAAAAGTAGCGTGGGCAACTCTTCAAATTAACTTCATACACTGGCACAATCGCTGGATGCTCCAGCTTGCCTACAATCCGCGCTTCGTTGACCAGCACGTCGGCCAAGTCGGCTTGCGCCGCGGGAATTGTTTTGAGCGCTACCAAGCGTTCGAGCGCTAGATGGCGAGCCAAATAGACGACCCCCATGCCACCTCGGCCAAGCTCCCTCAGCAACTCATAGCCACCAATTTCGGGCCAGTGGTCCACCTGCAGCTTATCCACGGCCGCCTCCGCACCATTGTCAGCAAGCACAACCTCGGTCGGAGCATCTAGATCGTTTGTTTCCATCAATTCAATATTCTGTACAACTCAAATCACACGGCGGCCAACTGGTTTGATTTTAGAACGATTGTCCCAATCGTTTTCATAAGCAAGTGGGACAATTGCTCTACACTGAACCCTGATTTTAAAGCTGGACAAAGCACTAGGCTAAGCCCAAAACCAGTTTGAATGGTCTAGTGCGAAGCGCGCATACTTCGTTAAACGCTAATGGTAGAATCGGAATTCATATGCCCGGCTTCAACAATTTGCCCGATGGTATCCTCGAGATTCTGCGTTAGATTCCAATTAGGATA
>JBGSTP010000273.1:0-6669 GCA_041736515.1 Pirellulaceae bacterium | reverse complement strand
GAGTCGCAGACCGGCCGGATCGAGTCGAACCGCGATTACGAAAACGCAGGCCCAAGAAATACGATTCGATGCTAGAGCCCCGGCAAGAGATCAAACGTAAGATGCTCAAACGAGTTAGAGAAATCTAAGTGCCATTCGACTCAAGAGCTTGGATGGCTTGTAGGACTTCGATGGGGAGTCCTTGGCCATCACGTATGCGATCAACGTTTCGTTGATAGGAATCACGAGCGCGAGCGATCGCGGTCTGCGCCATGTCGACCTGCTGTCTGCGGATACCTACTTGAATATTCGCTTCCGCGACTTCTTGAGCCACTTGGTCCATGATCCTCAGTTTTGCAAAGGTAGCTTGTTGAACTTGAGCGTTTCGCTCTCGGCGAACAGGTCCTTCTCCAAAGCCCAGGTTGCGCATTTCCCAAATCATCATGGCATCGATGTCGTAGCGGCCACCGAAGTTGTCGGCATTGCTGCCAAGTCCGCCACCGAAACTTGTCGAACTGAATCCCAAAAGAACGCTTGGTACGAACGGTGCGAATTCCTCTCGCTTGTATGCTTCACACGCAGCCGCGACGAGTGCTTGCGATTCCTTTAATTCGGGTCTCGTGGCCAAACCGGCTGCGATGAGTGAAGCCTCATCCGAACCCTGTGCCATCATCTCAAGCGGAACTGCCACCGTATCTTGAGGCAAGATGGATGAAGTCATTGGAATACTCAGGACGCGAGCCAAACGTGTGGATGCGACCAATTGGCGTTCGCGCACGGCTAATTGGCGGGTTTGCAAAAGAGATAATTCCGTGGCAGTTCGATCCGCATCAGACTTCAATCCCTCGCCTGCATCAGCGAAGTCCTCAGTCAGTTCGACAAGGTCCGATGTTCGCTTCACTGCAGCAGCGATGATCTCTGTGTCTTGATAAGCCTCAAGTAAATCGATATAGGCAATACCACCAAAGAGGAGCTGTTGGTTAAGTGCCGCTGAGGCTGCATGTTGCCGCGCCCAGGCTGTCTTCTCCGCTGCCTTCGGAAGGAACAGGGCATCGGCAAGATGGAAGCGGGCAACAATGCCTGGCTGCGAAGGTGAACCAGCGCCGACAGCCCCCGCGCCAAGTCCGTAGTTGAATGAGTTAAGATTCACATCGACGATCGCGCCCTGTACGTCTTGGTAGTTGCCATCGCGCCTGCGATAATTGAATCCCGATTGAATACTCGGAAGCCACATGATTTTGGCACGATCGAGCTGAGCATATGCTTCTTGAACTCGCCATCGAGCGAATCCAACCACCGGATGTTGTCCGCCGATCATCGCCAGAGCTGTCGGCAGATTGATGGGTACGAGTGCTCCGTTGGCGACTTGATCAACGGTGTTCACGGCAGCCTCTGGTTCAGTGCTGTGCACAGCAACCGGAGCGGCGACCTCCACGACTGTGTTCGATAGTCCGATGTCTGGCGTGTGTGCAGCGGGTCTTGGTTCTGCGACACCGGTTTCGAGGGTGGCGACGGTTTGATGCGAGGCAGGCTGAACCAAACCGCCCAAGTCACAGGGCCTATCCGAGCTGTTCGAATCAGCTCGTGCTAGCGGCGCGACATGAGGAGCCGAAGTTGTGGCGGGTAGCTGCTGGGTTGGTTTTGTGGTCGCACAGCCAGTAATGATAAGGGAACCAGTGATTGCCCCGGTCCAGAAGGTGAGATTTCGCTTCATATCGCCTTTATCCTCAGATTACTGAGTTTCGGTGCTCGCAACCGTTTGTGCGGTCTGTATGGGATTTGTTTCGACAAACGGTGGTCTGGCTAATAGGGGCTGTAGCAGTTAATAAGCAACTTCTAATGGCATGAGCTTAGGGGCTGAGCTATGCAGCGATTAGAATGGGATTTCCTTTCCGGCAAACTTTGCCGACTGGCTGAACGGAGTCGTTTACAACGGCACCTCCATCACCTCCGTTGTTTTTCGCGGATAAAATCGGAATCAACACTGCATGCAACTCATACTTTCCGCCATGCGTCGCCCAGCGACAGTCATGGTGCTCGTCCTCAGTTTGGCACTAGGCTGCTTCCTGGCAGTTGGTCCGTCGGTATTTCAGCACTACAAGTGGCCCTATCCGGCTGGGTTGCCTAAGGGGATGGAAGTTGACATCTTCCCGAAGCTCAACCTACCCGTCATCTACGTTTGCCAGCCATACGGCGGGATGGACCCTGCGCAGATGGAAGGCTTTCTTACCAACTACTACGAGTATCACTTTCTGTACATCAGCGGTATACATCACGTGGAGTCGCGCAATGTACAGGGAACGGCGCTAATGAAGCTGTACTTCCATCCAGAGACCAACATGGCTCAAGCGATGGCAGAGACGATCAACTACGTGAATCGATCTCAAGCGTTCATGCCGCCGGGGACTGTGTCCCCGTTCGTGATGCGATTCGATACTGGTAGCGTGCCCGTAGGTTATCTCGTGCTATCAAGCGACACACGAAGCATCGCCGAGATCCAGGACTTGGCACTCTTCCGCGTACGTCCGATGTTTTCAAGTCTGCCTGGCGTGTCTGCTCCGCCACCGTTCGGTGGTAGCGCTCGTTCGATTGTCATCACAGTTGATCCCAAGAAACTGCAGTCCTACAGCATGTCGCCAGATGAAGTGATCACGGCGCTCACTAAGGGCAATACGCTCAGTCCCTCGGGCAATATCCCGATTGGGGACTCGTATCCAATTGTTCCAGTCAACTCGGTGGTTAAAGACCCTCAACAGTTAGGAACGATACCCGTCCGGACGGGAAAGAACCCGGTCTATATTCGCGATCTTGGAACGATCGCCGACTCGGCAGACGCCCCCGCGGGTTACGCACTCGTCAATGGTCGTCGGGCGGTTTATATCCTGGCCACAAAGCGAGCCGAAGCTTCAACACTGAGCGTCATCAATAACATCAAAGACGCACTTCCCAAAATGAAAGAAGCTCTGGGCGCTGACGGAGAAGGGATCGATGTTCGCTTCGAGTTTGATCAATCCCCCTATGTCACCAGAGCTGTCGGTGGCGTGGTTACCGAAGGGGCCTTGGGCGCTGTGCTGGTTGGATTGATGATTCTGCTGTTCTTGCGAGATTGGAGGAGCTCTCTGATCGTAATCTTGAATATTCCGTTGGCACTCTTTTGTTCGATCCTCGCTTTGTGGATTACTGGCCAAACGATCAACCTAATGACGCTGGGTGGACTGGCCCTAGCAATCGGGATCTTGGTTGACGAAGCTACAGTTTCGATTGAGAACATCCACTCCCACTTGCAACGTGGCGTCCCTCTGGCTCGAGCCGTATGCGACGGTTCCATGGAGACGATTGTGCCCAGGCTGCTGGCCATGCTGTGCATCTTGGCTGTGTTCGTGTCCTCGTTCTTCATGCAGGGTGCAGCTCGCGCACTATTCGTCCCACTGTCGTTGGCAGTGGGATTCTCGATGATTGCATCCTATTTTCTATCCAGCACTTTTGTACCGGTCATGTCCGTCTGGTTACTGAGAACATCTACTGAACACGACTCCGGCAAACTCGCTAATTTTGATGCCTTTCGCGGAATCTACGAAAAAACACTGTCAGGCCTGGTCACTATGAGATGGTTGGTTGTGCCCGCCTATCTCGCGGCCTGCTTCGGGCTAATTGCTTGGGTTGCTCCACAGTTGGGTCGCGGTGTCTTTCCGGTAGTCGATGCGGGTCAATTCCGTTTAAGAATGCGTGCCCCTGATGGAACTCATATTGAGAAGTCCGAAGCTTTAGCGAAACAGGCTCTTCAAGCGATCAGCGATGAACTCGGACAAGAAAACATTGAGCTCACGCTGGGATATGTTGGTATGATCCACTCGAACTTCCCTGTGAACGCCGTCTATCAATGGTCGCGTGGTCCGGAGGAGGCAATCCTCTATATCGACCTGCGAGACGAATTGCAATTGTCTGACGAGATCATGAAAGAGCGAGTGCGAAAGCGATTGGCTCAAGAAATGCCTGATGTTCGCTTTTCGTTTGAGCCCTCCGATATTGTGAACGAAGTGATGAGCTTTGGATCGCCAACGCCGATCGAAGTGGTTGTCAGCGGATCAGACTTTGCAAAGAACCGTGAGTTCGCGGAAGTATTACGCAAGGAGTTAGCCCAAGTGCCAGCGCTTCGCGATCTGCAACTTGGCCAGTCGATGGACTATCCCACAGTGCAAGTCAACGTCGATCGAGAGAAAGCCGGTTTAGCGGGACTCATGCCAGTCGACGTATCCCGAGCCCTCGTAACGGCCACTTCTTCTAGTCGCTTCGTCGTTCCCAATTATTGGGCGGACCCCAAGAGCGGCGTCGCCTACCAAGTCCAAGTCGAGATTCCTCGTCC
The DNA here is from genome assembly GCA_041736515.1 of Pirellulaceae bacterium. Lineage (GTDB taxonomy): Bacteria > Planctomycetota > Planctomycetia > Pirellulales > Pirellulaceae > Aureliella. Next base: position 2,327 of record JBGSTP010000273.1, on the reverse strand, counting down.
AGTCGTTCGCACGCCCTACGATGTCGAAACGATCGGCTCGATGGATCAGCTTGGTCGGATTCCACTTCGCAAGACCGAAGACGGACAAGTGCTTATTCGGGACGTTGCATCTCTTGAGCGAGGTACGATGCCAGGACAATACGATCGTTACAACATGAAACGCCAAGTCACACTTACTGCTAACATTGCTGGAAGCGATCTCGGTTCTGTCGCTACACTGGTTCAAGCGGCAATCGCCAAAGCTGGACCACCGCCTGTCGGCAGCACGGTCGAGGTTCGCGGACAGATCCCGCCGATGCAAGAAATGCAAGCGGGGCTCTCGATCGGCTTGCTGCTTGCAATCGTCGTTGTCTTTCTTTTGCTGACAGCTAACTTCCAGTCGATCCGGCTTTCTCTGGTGTCCGTATCCACCATTCCTGCCGTGGTGGCAGGTGTCGTACTTACGCTTTACCTGACCAACACGACAGTGAATATTCAGTCATTCATTGGCGCGATCATGGCTGTCGGCGTGGCGATGGCTAACGCCATTCTGCTCGTCACCTTTGCCGAGAAGCGTCGTGGCGAAGTAAGCGACGTGAAGTCTGCTGCGGTCAGCGGCGCAGGTAGTCGACTGCGAGCCATTTTGATGACAAGTCTTGCCATGATTGCCGGAATGTTGCCGATGGCCTTGGCGTTTGGCGAGTCAGGGCAACAGAACGCTCCGCTTGGAAGAACGGTCGTTGGTGGCCTCATCGCCGCTACCTTTGCAACTCTGTTCGTGTTGCCACTGTTCTTTGCGATGTTGCAGTCCAAGGCGAGCTTGAAGTCAGCTTCGATGGACCCTGACGATCCTAAAAGCCGCTACTTCGCCAACTAACCAAGTCGAATCAATTATCAAAGCAAATCAGATATGAACAAATCACTTCCTATACTAACCCTATTGGCATACCTCGTTTACTTCGCAGGATGCAATTCGAAAGAAGCGGCTGGCCCAACCGACGCTGATGCAGCTCCGGCCAGCTCTCTAGATCGAGTCACAGTGGGAACTCCAAGTAAGAAGACACTGCAGCTATTTACAGAGCAGCCCGGACGTGTTGTTGCGTTCGAAGAAACACCGATCCTGTCCAAACTCCCTGGCTATGTTGAGACGGTACAGTCTGACATTGGTGACAAGGTTGCTAAAGGTCAAGTGCTGGTACGTATTCACGCCCCTGAGTACAACGATCAACTTGAGCAGAAACGTGGGCTGCTTGGTCAAGCCGAAGCACAAGTTAAACAAGCCGAAGCTGCGTTAGTGGCTGCAGAGGCCGCATCGAATTCGTCTAAGTCGATGGTTGCACAGGCTTTTGCGGGAGTTGGCAGGACCGACGCTGAGTACGCACGCTGGGATTCCGAACTCAAACGCATCCAGCAACTAGTCAGCAAAGGTTCCGTGACACCCAAACTGGCGGACGAAACATCGAGTCAATTTCAGTCCGCCGATGCGGCTCGCAAAGAGGCACTGGCGCTGATTGAATCAGCCAAAGCCCGCGAGCGAGAAGCGGAAGCAAATGTGCTAACTGCGCAGGCTGATATCGAAGCGGCCAAGGCAAAATTGAAAGTATCGCAGTCAGACATCGCTCAAGCCGAGACGATGTTGACTTACACTGAACTGACCGCTCCATTCGATGGTTTCGTAACCAGCCGAAACGTGGATGTCGGTCATTATGTCCAACCTGCGGGAGCAAACAATGCCCTGCCGCTGATGACCGTTGCCAACGTCAGCAAGCTACGTGTCTTTGTGAACGTACCTGAAAGCGAAGCCGCTTGGGTGGACGCTGGATTTGGTAAGGCGGACGCCGGCGATGTCGTCACGATTCTTTCGCCCTCGCTTCCCGATGGCCAGATTCAAGCAAGAGTCACGCGAACGAGTCTGCAGTTGGATCCCCAAAGTCGGTCGCTTTCGGTAGAAATCGACCTCGATAACACGGACCTGAAATTGCTGCCTGGAGCTTTCGTGACGACCAAAATGCTTCTTGAACAGCGACAGGACGTCCTGACCTTGCCCATCGGTGCCATCATCAAAGCTGCGGACGGAACAAAATGCTGCGTCGTCATTAACGGAAAAATTCAGCATCGCCCAATCGAGCTCGGCCTGCGCGCTGGCGACGACGTGGAGATCAAGTCTGGACTGGATGGGACTGAAAATATCGTCCTAATGCGAGCCGGATCCCTGCAGGCAGGCCAGTCAGTCGAGATAATTAGCAAAAAATAGCAACCCAATGCTCGAAGGCGATGACCGATTCACATAGGGACAGTTGCCTCGTCGTTCGCTCCGCGACCGACGACATCTACCTTGCACGTTGCGA
>JBGSTP010000265.1:0-12615 GCA_041736515.1 Pirellulaceae bacterium | reverse complement strand
CGGTTGTGGGAAAACCACGACGATGAAGATGCTGACCGGTTTGTTGCCTCCAACCGAAGGCAAGGCGTGGCTGTGGGGCAAAGAGGTGGACGCCAGCGACTTGGCAACTCGTTACCGCGTTGGATTTATGTCCCAGGGCTTCTCACTCTATGGAGAGCTGACGGTTGAGCAGAACCTGCAGTTGCATGCTCGGCTGTTTCACATGACGGCTCCAAAGTCTCGGCAAAGGATTGACGAACTACTTGGCCACTTTGATTTAGCTGGATATCGAAACAAGCAAGCGAGTTCGCTACCACTGGGCCTTCGTCAGCGACTATCGCTCGCCGTGGCCGTCATTCACGAACCAGAAATGTTGATTCTCGACGAGCCAACTTCGGGGGTCGACCCTGTTGCGCGCGATCAATTCTGGGAGTTTCTCATCGATTTGTCTCGCAACCAGAAGGTCACGATTTTTATTTCAACGCACTTCATGAACGAGGCGATGCGGTGTGATCGAGTTTCGCTTATGCACGCAGGAAAAGTGTTGGTGCAGGACAGTCCACAGACGATCGCCGACCACTTCGGCGGCGGAGCGCATGGGCTGGAAGAGGCCTTCATTTACTACATCGAGAAGGCCAACAAACCCGATCAGTTGGAAGCGGAACGGAACGAGCCGTCCAGCGTCCCATCAGAGGAACAACTCACACACCGGATGACTCGCGCCGTGCAGCTAGCAGAACGAAGTGTAGACGATGTGAATTCGTCGCCCTCAATTAAGGCACCTGAGCCACGCTTCCCCGGTTTCACCCGCTTGCTTGCCTTCAGCTATCGCGAAACGATGGAGGTCTTGCGAGATCCAGTTCGGCTAACCTTTGCTTTTGGTGGCAGTTTGCTGCTGTTGTTGGTAATCGCGTATGGACTCTCTTCGGATGTAGAGAATCTGCCATTTGCCGTTCTCGATCAAGATCAAACTCAAGCCAGCCGAGCATATCTTCGAGAGTATTCCAGCTCTCGATACTTCCTCGAAGAGCCCGAGCTGCTTAACAAACAGGATCTTGAGCAACGACTTGCCACACGAAAGATCACGATGGCGATTGAGATTCCGCCATCGTTCGGACGTGATCTGAAACGCGGCGGTAAACCTGAGGTCTCCGTCTGGATTGATGGAGCTGAAACTGCGCGGGCCGCGACCATCGAAGGCTATGTCGAAGGTGCTCATGCCAAGTTCATTGAGCGAATGTTTCGCGAGAGTAGCTCGCCTCAAGCTCAAAAAGAATTCGCATCGTTTGAACTTCGCTACATGTACAATCCGACATTCGAAAGTATCTATGCCATGGGCCCGACGATCCCCACCATGATGCTGCTGTTGTTTCCGGCGATCTTGATGGCAGTCAGCGTGGCTCGCGAGAAGGAGATTGGCACAATCACAAACTTCTATGTCACGCCCACTCGACGCATGGAGTTCTTGTTAGGTAAGCAACTTCCTTATATTGGAATCGGCATGGCAAACTTTGCGATCTTGACGATTGTGGTCGTCTGCTTGCTACAGGTCCCTCTGAAGGGAAGTCTGTTAACGCTTACTTTTGGAGCGTTTCTCTACGTCACCGCCACCACAGGCTATGGCCTGTTGGTGTCCAATCTCGCTTCGAGCCAAGTCACTGCCGTGCTACTGGCAGCAATTCTATCCATGATGCCCACGATGCAATTCTCTGGCATGTTCCAGCCGGTCTCAACACTCGAAGGGGCCGCCCGCGTCATGGGAACAATGTGGCCGGCTGCCTACTATCTGCACATCAGTGTCGGTACGTTCACCAAGGGACTCAGCACCGCTACGCTCCTGCCAGACTTGATCAAGCTATCGATGTTCCCACCGGTATTCTGGTTCTTCTGTGTACTACTCCTCAAGAAGCAGGAGAAGTAGAAATGCGAACGTTAGCAATTGTTTTCTGGCTGGGCACGAAAGAACTAAGGACGCTGCTGGGTAGCACCGCCTTAATGGGATTCTTGATCTACTCTTTTACCTTCAGTGTTTATCAGCAAAGTCAAGGAGTCCCGGAAGACGTAAATCGAGCGTCCGTGGCATTCGTGGATGAGGACCAATCGACGCTGTCGCGAAATATGAAGTGCGCGCTATACCCACCGTACTTTAAAGTGCCCGAGGAAATCACCTCCGACGAAATCGACGAGTCAATGGACGCTAGTCGATTCCTGTTTGTCGTGGTCATCCCGCCGCACTTCGAATCCGATATTCGCGAGGGACGCTCGCCTGAAATACAAGTGAATATCGACGCAACCGCAGTACGACAAGCAGCGCTGGGGGCAGGCTATATACGAGCAATATTGGCAATGGAGATCAGTCGATTCTTCGAGCACAACGACAAATCTGCTGACTTGCCTATCAAACTGGTCAAACGGAAGGCGTTCAATCCGAACGGAACGAACAAGTGGAACCGCGCAGTCACTGGCTTGCTCGATCAATTGTCGATGCTGACCATCATCCTGACAGGTGCCGCCATTTTGCGTGAGCGCGAACATGGTACGCTCGAACACTTGTTAGTGATGCCGATCACCGCTTTTGAGATCGCACTTGCGAAGGTCTGGGCGAACGGAATTGTAATTTTAATGCTCTTTGCGTTATCGATGGTCTTTGTAGTCGAAGGAGCCATCGGTGTACCCTTCGCTGGCTCACGGCTGCTTTTGTTGACGGGGACTGTGGTCTATCTATTTGCGGCTTCTGCGGTTGGAATACTGTTGGCAACGATTGCCCGCAGTATGGCTCAGTATGGACTGCTTTGCATGATCACGATCATTCCCATGATGATGCTCTCGGGCGGAATGAGTCCCCTCGAGAGCCAACCGGAATGGTTGCAGCGCATTACCTGGTTCCTGCCGTCACGGCAATATATGAGCTTCGCTCAAGCGATCGCCTTTCGGGGTGTTGGCTTTGAGAATGTATGGCCAGAGTTTGTGTCGATGTGCGGATTGGGGCTCGCTGCATTCTTGGGAAGTCTCGCGCTGTTCCGACGATCAATCTCAGCTAGTGGCTAGTCTCAAAGAAGAGATTCTGTAACTCAGAGGCGCGGAGGACGCAGAAGAATATCCTCCCTAAAAACCCTTTGAACTCTTGCCTCTGAGATTTATAACTAATTCGCCAGCATTGGACGCTTGTTGTGGTTGATTCCGCCAGATGCGAACCAGGGATGAAGCGATATTTGAAAAGGCTTTCATCGAAATAATAGTAACCATTAGTCTTCGGCAACTTCTAAAATCTCTCGCGAGGTTTAGTTGTCGACTTCCTTCTCGGTGTCTCACGAAAGCTATCATGTCAGTTACAAATTCTGCGGTTGCTGTTTTCCAATCTCACGCGAAAGCGGAAGAGTCTATTCGCGAACTTCAAAAGAGTGGCTTCGATATGAAAAAGCTGTCGATTGTGGGCAAGGATTACCACACCGACGAACATGTAGTTGGCTATTACAATGCCGGTGATCGAATGATGTACTGGGGCTCGGCAGGAGCGCTTTGGGGTGGCTTCTGGTCGTTGCTCTTCGGCTCTGCCTTCTTTGCGATTCCGGGCATAGGACCAGTGCTAGTCGCAGGCCCCCTGGCAATGTGGATTGTCGGCGCACTTGAAAGCGCAGTTGTTGTTGGCGGGTTTAGCGCTTTAGGCGCTGCCTTGGCAAGCATTGGGATACCGAATAACAGCGTCTTGCAATACGAGACTGAAATCAAGAACGGCAAATTGCTGCTTGTCGTTCACGGAACTCCCGACGAGGTGGAGCGAGCAAAGAGCGTACTGCAATCTGCCAGCGTGACCACTAACATGCATGCCGAACCAACCCTTGCCCCCGTGTAGTTCGAGTATAGTATGACAGTTCGAGTCTACCTCATGCGACATGGTGAAACGGCTTGGTCTAGATCAGGCCAACACACCGGCCGAGCCGATATCCCATTGACTAGGAACGGTGAAGCGGAAGCTAGACAATTGGGTGAACGCATTCAAGCGATAGCATTCTCTCATGTCTTTTGTAGCCCGTTGATTCGCGCAAGACAGACGTGCGAGTTAGCCGGGCTGGCTAACGACATGCTGATCGATCCAGACCTCACCGAGTGGGATAACGGAGACTACGAAGGAAAAGTACATGATGAAATTATTGCCATTCGTCCGAATTGGAGATTATTCCGCGACGGTTGTCCTAAGGGCGAAGAGCCCGCTGATGTCTTGAAGCGGGCCGCGAGATTAGTGGCTCGCTTCAGTGCAGTTGATGGGGACGTTGCGGTCTTTGCACATAGCCACCTTGGGCGTGTACTTGCCTCGCGCTGGCTGGGACTGGCTGTCGAACACGCTGAGTCTTTTCTGCTCGATACGGCTTCGGTGAGTATACTGAGCTTCGATCGTGAAGCCGGTACGCCGCGATCGCTCATGTTATGGAATTCGACACCACACAACTCACTTTCGCTGCCGTCGCTCCAGGACGCTGGTTCATCTACATCGGTGAAGCAACGTGCACTCGAACGTTGGGAGAATGAAGGCGGTGAAGTCGCAGCAACGTCGATTCCACGCAAGGTAAACACTTGAGAACGTCGTATTTTTCGTAGTGCTCACAGTCGACTCCGCAGATCGGAGCGATACTGTCGGCAAAAGCAGATTGCGGAGCGAAGGCCTATCTCTGGCTCCAGCCCGCTGAAGGCGTCCGCATTCTTTGGCCCACTCAGCACCCGAGCGAGAATGAGGACAGTGCCGATGAGATCGGCGGGTGAAAACTTCGGGCGAAGAGTCGAAGCGGCTAATAGAGACAGGCGAAGTGAACGAGATCGAATGACCCCGGCAACTGCGTATCGTCAATGACCTAGAGATCTTGGTCGTTGGCAGCTTTTGCAGAACGGCAATCGGCTCGGCTGAAGCAATATCGACAACCGAGAGCGACTTCCTGCGCACTACAAAAGTTTGACGCGTAGCGATATTCAGCTAACTACCCTAGGCGCAATAGCGAAAAGAATCACAAATACCCCCAAATGGCTGCTGATTTCTACAGACATTGTGGTAGGCTTGAGCCGCGGATCTCGCGCAAGCAGCGACGACTTTGTTTGGCTTGTGCTGGTTCATGGCTGCGACAGCTCTGGCAGCCTCAACAATATAGAGCGGGATTGCTCTTCGATTCGGTGCCCAAGGCGCAATCGCGAGAATCTTGCAGAAAGGCTGAAACAATGCAGTATCACGAATCCCAACAGGGCAACTCTTCACCTCGAAAAGCCTGGTGTGCTGCGTGCTTAGTCGTAGCTGAGATTGTGCTCTTGGCTTCATTCGTTTCCGGCGAAGAGATTCCCAGGCAATTGCCGGCCACCGATGGCGCGCCTGCCGAGCACTCGAAACCAGTTCAGGTTTATGTAATGCTAGGGCAGTCCAACATGCTAGGTTTTGGTCGGGTTGATTCCAAGGAGCTCAAGGGGTCGCTCGAGTACTTCGTCCGAGAAAAAGCAATGTACCGGCATCTTGCTGATAGCGCGGGCCAGTGGCTTACTCGGCACGATGTACGGTATGTGCATGTCATGGATCAGCGCGGCGTAGATTTCCGCAACCTAGAGCAGTTTGGCGTTGTTCGCAATGAATGGTTGGTGCCTAACAAGTCGTTCGGACCGGAACTTGGATTCGGGCAAGTCATGGGTTACTACCACGATGAACCAGTACTGCTGCTTAAGGCTTGTATTGGCAATCGCAGTCTGGGCTGGGATCTGCTGCCGCCAGGTAGCGAGAGTTTTGAGTACGATGGAAAGATCTACGCTGGCTACAAAGATGTAGCAAACTTTTGGGAAAAGGGGACCGAACCCAAACCCGTACCCTGGTACGCAGGCCGTCAGTATGACGCGGATGTTGCGCATGCAAAGGCGGTTCTGAGAAATCTGGCCGATTACTACCCGGACTATAATGGCCAAGGCTATGAAGTGACTGGCTTCGTTTGGTGGCAGGGACACAAAGACCAAGATGCCGCGCTTGCCAGTCGTTATGAAAAGAATCTGGTGCATCTAATAAAAACCCTCCGAAACGATTTCGATTCTCCGCGTGCCATGTTTGTCCTCGCCACCGGTTGCGGAAATCCTGGCACGGAAGGTTTCGGCAAACAAATTGCCGAAGCTCAGCTAGCGGTGGATGGTGCAAGCGGCAAATACCCAGAATTCAAAAGCAATGTGAAGGCCATCGATACCCGCGACCTCTGGCGCTCTGCCGATCAGTCTCCGGTAAACCAAGCTCATCATTACAACCACAACGCCGAAACCTACTACGAAACGGGTGAACGACTCGGGCGCGCTATGGCTGAGTTGCTCGAGCAAGCTAAATCAACGATCGAGTAGCTCTTTGCCGGCGAGCTCTGAGGCCGATTGAGACCCTAAAGTAGAAATGAATCGAACTCCGGATCGAGTTCCAATCCTTTGAAACTCCATGAGCTCTCAACTATGAACGATAAAACAATTGCCGTTTTTCTATTAACTCTGACTTTACCTCTGGCCCTAGCGGCACAAGTAACTGCCCAGCCCACGCAAAACGACTCAACGAGCCAAACCTATGCAGAAGCTCGATTGAAGTCGATCTACGATCGTGGTGAGTTCCGTGCCAAAAGCTTTCGTCCCAATTGGTTGAGCGATAGTTCGGGATTCGTTGCCGACGAACTCGATCCACAATCGAACTCCCAAGCTGCATGGTTCTACGAAGCAAGTACGGGTGCACGGCGGCCTGCGACCGAAAGCGATGTAGCCAGCAGTAGAGACCTTGACACGAGCGACGGCAGTCGTTCAGCGCGCGGCACACTGCGAATTCTAGTTGGAGATGCGAAGCTCTTGGCCGTCGATCAAAATCAAAAAAATGAAGTTCTGCTTGCCTCAAGCCCTCCTGGGCGCGAAGTTAAATATCGCAATCCTCGCATTAGTCCCGATGGATCCAAAGTCTTATTCATCGAAGCAGACTATACCGAAGTGCGTCAGCGAGCTGTTCTGGTTCCTGGCGATCCTTCGTACCCAGAAGTAATGCAGCATCGATTTGCACGCGTAGGGAGCGAGATTGAAAAGCTCCGCATCGGTATTGTCAACACAGACGGCTCGCAGCTACGTTGGCTGCCAATCGATAGTCCCGCCGATGGCCTATATCTTGGACAAGTCGAATGGGCAGGCAATTCGGACGAAGTTTTCGTCGAGAAATTCAGTCGCTTCCGAGACAAACGTGACCTAATGATTCTCAGTACTAGCGGCGAAGCGAAAACAATCTACTCAGAGTCCAACGACACGTGGGTTGAATCCAGCCAGGGAAAGAATTCCGGCGTCCATTGGATTCAAGGAGGAAACGAGTTTGTTGTCATCAGCGAAAAGGATGGATGGAGACATGCCTTTCTCTACGCTCGCGACGGTAGGGAGCTAGCACTATTAACCGCGGGCGAGTACGACATCATCGATCGCGCGGCAATTGACGAGAGGTCGGGTTGGTACTATTTCTACGCATCGCCGCAGGACGGCACGCAAAAGTATCTCTTTCGAGTTGCACTGGACGGATCTGGAGAATTACAGCGTGTTTCACCTGAGGACCAACGTGGCACACACGACTATCAATTCTCTCCTGATACGAGGTGGGCAATTCATACCTATTCAACTATCGATGCGCCGCCCGTTCAGGAACTGATCGAAGTAGAATCGCATCGAGTTGTGAAACACCTGGAAGATCATGCTGAAATTCGCGACCGAATGAAGACACTTCAATGTCAGCAAGCCGAGTTTTTGAAGCTAGACATTGGCAATGGCATCGAGCTCGATGCCTGGATACTGAAGCCAAAGAGTTTTGATGCAGCTCGAAAGTACCCGCTTTTTATTTATGTCTATGGCGAACCTCACGCGCAGACGGTACTCAACGAATGGGGTGCAGCGCAGATCGACTTTCATCGTGTCGTCTCGGAAATGGGCTACGTCGTTGCGTCGATCGATAACCGCGGAACACCGGCACCCAAGGGCGCTGCCTGGAGACGGGCAATTTTTGGTAGCCTAGGACCGCTCTCGACTGAAGAACAAGAGGCCGGACTAATCGCTCTAGCAAAAGAATGCCCGTACATCGACACGGATCGCATAGGTATCTGGGGGTGGAGCGGCGGCGGCTCAAACACACTCAATGCGCTCTTCCGCAAGCCGAACTCATACCATGTAGGTATTGCGGTGGTGCCGAAACCACAGCCGCACCTTTACAACGCCTGGTTTCAAGAAATCTACATGCGGACCCGTGAGGTCAACCCAGAGGGTTATCAGCGTTCCGCTCCCTTGAACTTTGCGGAGGGACTCGTTGGCAAGTTGTTGATCATTACTGGTTCAGGCGAGACCAACACTCATATTCAGATTATTGAAGGGCTAGTGGACAAATTAATTTCACTAGGCAAACCATTCGACTACATGGTCTATCCGAATCGCGATCATGGACTGCGAGAGGGAGACGGTACTGTCGTCCATGTGAGAATGAAAATACTGACTTACCTTCTCGACCGGCTTCCACCAGGGCCAAAATGAAAAAGTATAGAACAGCCAAACTCCAACAGCTCTGCATTGGTCCCACTGAGCGCATTGACCGCAGGAACCAGTTTTGTGTGCGGCGATTTCACCCTCATCCAATAGCTTTGCGGCGACCCTCAGCTTGAAATCCCTTCATGGTTGTTAGACTACTCGGTGCGTAGAACTTCCCACTCTCCAGATTGCGTGTAGCGATAGAACGTCTGCGCATCGATCGCTATCAAATGCACCCAGCCGCCAGCCAGCAAATCGGAAACTAGCTGATGCTTGGCAATAACGCAGTCAATCATCCGTCGTGGAGCATGTATCACGACTTGCAAACGCATGGGTAAATGCTGGAGTTTCGCACCCGTGTGCAACGATTGCCACGGCAGGCCCGTCATCAAATCGCCACTGTTTCCGGATAGAATCCCAAACCCTCCCACAACATTGTGGACCGTTTTTGTGCCGCTACCGAAATGACGATTGTCAACAGTCGAGGCATAGTATTGCATATTTATCCAGTTGGCCACAATCATTGGCGCCGTCATAATGGTTTCCAATACTCTGCCTTCGGTGTCTTGCGTGAAGTCGTAACTGTGCAGAAACGTTCGAGCATCGAGATTCGCATTCTGCGTCATCGATCGAGGGGCCACGATGAATGAAGCATTGCCAGCCAAGCCCCATTCGGGACGTACTTCGGACCAATCCATTGCCCGCTTAAGCAACGCAAAAACCGATCCGCTCGACACGATTGGCATTCTCTCAGTTTGCGTTTGCCGTGTTGCGAATTTACAACTTCGCAGTAGTTCCTGCACGGCTTCCCGATGGCCCACTGGCACCATTGGTATATCGAAGAACTGAATTTGGTCTGTAGTGGTATTGTGGAGCGCTGCCAGAAAATAGGTGTCCTTAGGAATCTCGATACCTCGATCCGCCATTTCCTGGCGAATATACGGCTGATTCAGAAGCATGGCTGCAAAGCGTGCGTTCGGCTCACCAGAATGACCACCGCACGCACCGCAGTCCAGCCCAGCAGCCAGCGGGTTATTGTTAGTTTGACACGCGTGACCACATAACACGACGACTCTTGCAAAGTTCTTGGTGAGCCCCAGATTGCGCAGCATGCCTTCTGCCAACTCCGCTTGCCGGGAAGTGGTAATGCCTTGGTGATTCAGCCCCCGCAGCGTGGGACCCAATGCCGCCTGATCTAGCCGTGGCAAGCCGTCATATTTCGCTTCTGTTAACTTCGAGTTGACTCCTAGAACTCGCCCCAACAGCTTCAGCCCAGACAACAGTCCCGCTGTTTCAACAAATGCGAAACAACTTACGGCAGACGCCTGAAAGCTCTTCCAGAGTTCTCGCCATGTCCGTAATAGTTGGCGCTTAGTGACGGCAATACTTTCGCGCGCCGAATCGACTTCTTGAACACATTCATGAACTTTGAATTGTGGTTTTAATAGCACCGGCAATTGCATGTTTCCAGACGGTTGACCAAGCGTCGCGTATTCAAATGCCATGCCGAAGAACCCTGCAAATCCAAACGTCTCGATCTCGCTAGTGTGCGACTCCAGATGGCGGCGAATTCGTTCTGACCGAACATCGATGCAGAAGACCATTTGAGCCAGCTTTCGATCTGCGGCCTGCGGCTCAACACGATCTGAAAGTGACATAGCCTTGAGTAGGCTATTGCGGTGGCCAATCTCGCTCGCACGCAGCATGGTAAAGCGAATTTTCGAGTCACCTCCCTGAGCATCCTGGGATAGCTTGAATGAGAATGGGGCAGGTCCCAAATAGGATTTCCAATTCACGCTTAGAGATTTTACGTTGGCTAGAGCTACGTCATATGCCAGACGGATCGCTAACAGCCCGACCAGATCATTTTTTTTGGGTTCGGGGTTCTCAGCCCAGATCGTTTGGTATTTCGTCCACGCGCTCCAACCGGGTACTGAAAATGCTTGACAAAGTAGAAATGGTGACCACAGCGGTTGCGGTACATTTAATAGTTTCATCGAATAGGCGATGGAAGCTTCTGGAGTTCGCGGTAGGGTTGCAACAAATCTTCGAAATCCAGCCAATCCCAAGATTTCGATATTGCGGTCGTGCCGCGCAACCATGTGCCAAGCTTCGTAAAGCGATGACTTCCTGTAAGAGCTGGCCCATGTTGCTTGACTCTGATCGTAGTGAGCCGCACAGTGCTTGGAGATTTCATCTACGATGGCTTCCTGCCAATCGATTTCCTTTCCCATTAGCTTGTTGACTGACTCCGCAATCGTTCGAATGGGGCGATCAGAATTCGGTTTGGCTGTATGCTTATCGAGCGAGCGATCAACCAAGCTCAGTTCATTCAGATACTCAGCAATTTGATTGGCTGTTAAAGGCTGTGAAATTCCCAGCGCAGCCAATTCTTCGACGGCCAAAGCAATATCAGCCAGCGTGATGCGGCCCTGTTGATATTCGGCAGCATAGTACTCAATCGGCATGAGTGTTTCGCAGTCCGAGAAGACCTTCAAATACGTTCGAGCATCCATGAATGAGCGGTGCGCGAGTCCCGCATACGGATTGACTGCCACGTAGTCCTTCAGTGGCCAAACAGGTGCAATGACCTCGGTGACTTCCGCTAGAGCTTCCTCCAACTCGCTAGGGTCTTGAAAAGCATCGTGCGTCGGAGGAAGACGCTCGTCGCGTTTCGGCAGAAGGTTGGTAACCTTGGTGATCGATTGCAAACCTGACATGAACACACTCCTCTTTCAGATTTTTTTTTCAGCGAATTCTAGTTTGCGGTCGGTCGGTACTTAAGTGTTGAGCAGGGGACCGAACACGCGACGCAGAGTACTTTCCAAGTAGAAGCCATTGGATGCATGTATGTGCCACTTGTTCAGAAAGACAGCAGCGCGACCGCTGACTAAGGCGGACTGGAGCACCAGCAGTCCCAAGAAGCCTGTGGCAACGACGCCAGCAACCAACCAGAATTGTTCCGGGCCACCTGCCACCGGCAGACTCGCGGTGATGAACCGGTCAACAGCCGCGTAACTTGCCGCGTAGACGACACACAGGCCCCCAGCAATTGTTAGCGTATGGATCCATAGGGATCGGATGCCAGTGCGCATGGACTGTCCAACCCAATGTGTCGTCGCCAGGCAAAAGATGCCTCCCAGCAAAAGCCCACCCGGCTTGGTAATTGGATTGATGCCAAAACTAACCAAGGATGTCGATAGTAGAGCGACTTGGGAGAACCCAATCGCTGAGACCGCAATCCAACTGACTCGGCCAGTGGCCGAGAGGCTGCCGCTGGTTGCAGCTCGGTCGGCAATCACACTGCCACTGCTCAAGAAGGCGTGAGCCTTATACAGCGAATGAGCGACAATATGCAACATAGCAGCGGAGTAGGCTTCCAAGCCACACTGCAACAGCATGAACCCCATCTGCGCGATCGTTGAATATGCCAGCGACTTCTTCACACTGGTTTGGGTCAACATGACCGCCGCCGCGTAACACGCCGTCACCCCACCGACAATGGCCAAAAGCGTTAAGGCCCAAGGTGTGAGCGAGAGTATCGGACTTGTTCGAATCATCAGATAGCCGCCTGCGTTGACAATACCCGCATGCATTAGCGCAGATACTGGCGTCGGTGCTTCCATAGTCTGGGGCAACCAAGTATGGAACGGAAACTGCGCCGATTTGGTAATTGCGCCGATCACCAACAAAAAGGCGGCAATCTGCGTTTCAACGGTGATGCTCGCAGGTGAGCCGACGCTTACGAACAACTCAGCAAACTCTAGCGTTCGGAATTGCGAGTAGAGAAGTACCGTGGCAGTAAGTAATGCGCCGTCACCGATCCGGCTGATTGTAAACTTAGCCCAGGCGGCCCGTTGTGCTGCTGCTCGATCGCAGTAATGCAACAACAGTTGGTGAAGACCCAAACTGGTCATCACCCAAGCCATCAGGAACATTATCAGGTTGCCAGCAACCACCATCAAGCACACGGCCGCGAGCGTCAAACTTGTCCAGCGGAAGTAGCTGCCTTGCGCAACTTCGCCGTCCAAATAGCGAATGGAGTACTGGCATATTACCCAACCGACAAAGCTGACAAGCGTCAACATCAGACTTGCCACCCCGTCAAGG
>JBGSTP010000008.1:0-10004 GCA_041736515.1 Pirellulaceae bacterium | reverse complement strand
TCTTTTGAGCTTCTGGTCTGCATCGCGTTCGTAAACTATTTCGCCACCCACGATCGTTGTATTGACCCAGGTTGAGATATCAAGTGGTTGACCAGTAAGCACGACCAGGTCTGCCTCCTTACCAACCTCGATGCTGCCTACCCGATCATCGATTCCCAGCAATTTGGCGGGTTCCAGTGTTAGAGCCGCCAAAGCTTTATCCTGAGCGACACCATACTTGACGGCTGTGGCGGCCTGATACCAAAAATAGCTCGTACCCAGCGAAGTACGGCGATCCGATTCGCTGACCTGAAAAACAAAAGGCACACCAGCCTCACGGTAAATGGCAGGCAGCTCTATCTTTACATCTTCTCGGGTGCGAGGATTTGACTTCCAGTAGACGAGCGTCGGATCGAGAATTACGGTCTGTTTTTGCTTCGCGAGTAACTTTGCCGCCTGGTAGCACTCTTGTCCAAGTACAAATATGGGTTTCAAACCGTAATCATCGACCAGCTTGACCGCGGCAGACACATCCATTGCAACCTCGCAATAGATATAGACGGGCATTTTTCCTTGCACAGCCAACTTGAGTGCTTCAAGTCCGATGTCTACGCCAGTTCCGGAGGATTCCGCAGCGGCTTCGTCGCTGGCTGGCTTTTCTTCACTTCCATCGGCGCCGGCATCTCCCTCTTTCTTCTCGGACTCGGCCTGCTTTGTCGGTTCCTCGTCCTTTTTCTCCTGCTCCTCTTTACCGTCTTCGTCCTTTGCTTCAAGTGCTTTCTTGGCAGCATCTAATTCTTTTCGCAGCAGTGCCATTTGGCTCATTCGGCTGCCCGTGGTTGGACGGAGCGATAATTTTAAAGCCGAATCCCGGCGAACAATCATGTCGTTTACATACTGGCCGGCAGTTTTCACGATTGCCGCCTTGCCACCGATCAAAGTGCTGTTGCCAGGTACGACAGCTGCGGATGTGATGCCATTCCGACGGCACTCTTCGAAATAGGCAGCGACTGGATCAATCGAGTCAACAACCGACAAAAATGGAACCACAGCCGCTTGTTCGTTGGCTTGACTCATTCCGGCTGCGTTATGAGCGTCGATGAACCCAGGCATGACAAACTTGCCTTTACCATCGATCACGTGAGCTTCACCAGGAATAGTGACGTCGATACCAACGGCTTCAATTATTCCGTCACGGATCAAAACGGTTCCGTTCTCTATGTTTTCGCCGGACACGGTAATGATAGTCGCCCCTTGAATCGCAAGCGGGCCTGCGGCGAGAACTCGATTGGTTTGGGCGAACCCAAGGCATCCGAGAACCGCCAGAGCGATCATTGCAGTACGTGAGTGATTGATTTTCATTTCTTGCTCTCGAGTTTCCCGTAAATTTTGCCACCCACCATAGTCCACTCAACTGTTGAAGTCGGTTGTAGCGGGTCGCCGCTGAGCGCAACCATATCCGCATCTTTGCCAGGCGTGATCGAGCCCAACCGTTTATCAAGTTTCAGGATTTTAGCGGGCATTAGCGTGATCGAAGCCAACGCTTGGTCCTTGGGCAACCCAAATCGAACTGCGAACTGTGCCTGAGCCAGCAGGTTGTCGCCTGCCAGACAAAAAGGAATTCCGGCAGTGTGCAATTTACCCGGCACATTCCAACGCAGTTGGGTACCTTCTTCGCCTCGCAAACTGCGGCCTGATGAGTTTGCGGTAAGGGCCGTGTAGACCAACTCAGCTTTTCGCTCCTGGAACTCGTCAATCATGCGATAGATTTCGTCGCCGCCATAGATGGTTGGTAGAAAGCCGAAGTCGTTACCCAAATCCAATGCGCTTCGTATGTCAAAGTCGGTGCGGCTGAGGCTAAGAACTGGACGCGATCCATCAACAATCCCTTGCAAAATGTTTGTCGTTTTGGGGTCGAGCGCGGCTGAGGCTATGCCTAATTTGGCTTGGTGCAACGAATTGCGAATGATCCACACAACCCCCATACGGTTAGTCGGCTGTCGCACGTAGATACTATCAGGTCGACTGCGCGATCGATTGCCCGAAGTCGGGTCGCTGCTGATCGCCAGCAGGACACCCCGCTCGGCATTTAAGACTCGTTGCTCAACAGTGCCTGCCGTCTTAAGTACACAGGCAAAGCCCGAGAAAACGCTCTCGGTCTCAGGCAGTACTTGAACGGTTGTCACGCCCTCATCGACCGCTTCGGCAAAGTCGCGAGCGTGCCAGTCAATTGTGCTCGCGGTATCAAACTCGGGAGTTACCTCGCGAGAAATCTCTGCGCCGCCGCCGCGCAAGCCAGCATGACTTGAGGCGTTGATAATGCCTGGTATCAACGTTTCGACTTCGATCTCACGCGCTGGCAAAACTAATTCAATCGACTCGCCAACGAACGAAATCTTCCCCTCTTCGTTCACTAAGACTTGTCCTGGCGATATTACGCTACCATCAACCGTGTAGATGTGCTTCGCTTTAATCAGCGTCCGTGAGCCTTCTTGTGCTGCTGCACTTGGGATCAACGCGCAGAGCCAACTAACGCCCAGCCAAACGAGCAGCACTGAGCGCTGGTACCCCACGTGTTGGAGACCTGCGTGCTGGAAATTCTGACTTTTCCAACTAACGGTATTGGCGAGACTCATAGGCAGAGGAGTTTGAGTTGTAGACTTAGTTCGCATCGGTTCCTCGCAGTTCAAGATCCCTCGAAACGACTTGGCCATCTACGATCACGCACAGCGGCTTGGCTCCCAAATCCAATGGAGACGCCGACCACACAACGAAGTCGGCCGCCTTCGAATCGTTGGATGAGAGCTCATCCGGGCCGTAACATAGCCCAGCCAATGCGCTTGTAGGTGCCATGCCCGCTTCGGTTGCCAAGGCAGCGGTCAGTCGCAGTTGTTCGGCCGTCTCACCAGCAAAGCAGACATCGATACCGGCTCGAGATGCATTGGCTAGATCCTGCGGATACCAGTTGTAATCGGAGACGCTTGTCGGCCGCGCGATCACGCTCAGGTTGAGCGCCTTTATTCGTTCCAGGAACGGTGCCAGTTGCCCGGCCCCGAGCAAAGCGGCCTTCAATTGCTGATGTTCGACTAAGTCCAGTGCGGCACGAATGTCTTCGTCCGAGGATACAGCAATCAGTGTCCACGTTTTTCCACTGGCAACCGCAGTCAATTTCTCGGAACGCTGCCGTGCCAGTCGTTCCTGAACTGCTATGGGTAAATAGAGCCGAGTGTCCAGTAGCTGGCCAGACAGTGACTCTTTGATCAACTGCAGTTGCCCAGCGAGGCTCGATGGAAAGCGCTCCGTTGACCTAGCTGAATTAGTCAACGTGAATTTCATGGTAGCATCGCGCTCAAGGATTTGTTGCTTGGCTCCCAGCCGAATCACGCTCGAGCGACCTGCGAGCGTATTCGCATCGCCTGGAGACAACAGGGCGCGTAACATGCCTTCTTTAACACGTCTGCTTTCTCCTTCAAAGTCGGCCGTGATCGCGTCGGCAGCGTCGATGTAAGTAGCATCGGAAAGCTGCGGGTCCACCAGTCGACTGAGTCCAAGTGTCGCGTGTGCCGAGAAAAGCCCTGGCGTAACCCAAGCACTACCCACGTCAACGACTTCGATTCCCGTGTCAATTTTCGCGTCGATTGCATCAAGGCCGACTACCGTTCCTTGATCCGCATCGATCACTACAGTTTGTGGAGCTGCCGTGCCGTCGGGATGTAAGTAGTTCAAAGTCTTGATCGCGAAGGTCGAAGCCTCCATTTGGTTCAGTCGCAAAGCATTGACTTGCGCTCTAGCGTCAATGCCTGGTTCGTCGATAGTTCGATTCTTTGATCCTTCGTCCAACTTGGCTTGATGCACAACTTTGCCAGCGGCAACTACCAAGGCGACAGTGGCAGATGCGTCCGTTGGATGACCGCAAAAACAAACCAAGTCAGCTCGCTTGCCTTCTTCGACGCTGCCGATCTGGTCCTCGACACCTAATGCTCGCGCCGCATCCAACGTCACTGCCAACAGTGCTTCTTCAACGTCAATGCCTGCCGCAATCGCCTGTCCAAGGTGCGCTCGCAAAAGCCTCGAACTGCGATCTGTCGTTCCCTCTGTAGCAATCACCAGAGCACCTTCGTAGCCAGCAAAGGACTGCATCCATACACGCTTGCTGTCCGGATCCTCGCGATAGTTGGATTCAGCGGAAAGCCAGGGTCCGAGCACGATCGGGGCCGTTAGTTTGCGAAGTTCTGCGGTAGCAGAACGCAAGTTGCTTACACCTGCAAATACGACTTGCAACTTCGTGAATTCTTTCAGCAATTCGTGAGCGTAATGAGCGTCGTCGGCAGTATGGATTTCAATGCGTAATGGGATTTGTCCATGGACAACTCTAGCCAATCTCTCCTTTGCATCGTCTTGTTTGGGCTTTATCGGAGGCTTTTCTTCAGCTTTCACAACAGGCTGCTTGCTCTCCGCCGTCGCATCCTTTAACTCGCTACCTTTTTGTTCGATCTGAGGTGGTAGCTTTCCGGCATCATCTGGCCCGCCGGTTCCTCCGGGCCTACCACGACGAAAGGTGGAACCTGGTCGTGGAACCGATGAGGGAGGCTGCTCATCTCCGGGCTCCCTAGCTTTAGTGCCGGGAGATGGCGACGTGGAATTTTCCTTCATCTTTGCATTAGCCGTCTGCTTCTCTTCCAATTCTGTTTTCTTGAGGTACTCGTTGTACTCATCCCATTTCTTTTGGTACGCAGCGGCATCAGCGAGAGCCTTCTTGATGCTTTCAAATTGTTGCGATCGAGTCCGGTTGTTGTTGGCTCCGATGCCGATCGAAGCCTGCAGCGCTGCATACTTGCTCAGCACCGTTGGGCCAGCATCGCCAGGGACAGTCGAAAGCACAGCACCGTAGCCGCCTAGTGTGCCCTCGCGGCCTGGCTGAACATAAACAGTCGTGACGCCATGCCGGACTACTTCGTGCCATTGATCGCTAAAAACATCGATACCATCCAATACATTCAGCGACGCATCCGACGCTGTCGAGTTGGCTGCTGCCGTCGTTAGCCACAGTCGACTGCTCGCGTCGATCAAGCCGGGCGTGAGGACGGTGCCCGTAACGTCGAGCGTGTGGATGCCCGCTGGTACTACGAGATCGCGACCACCAACCTTCGAAATTTTGTCGCCGGTCAGCAACACCACACCGTTCTCGATTACCCCTTGCCTGCCAAGCGTTTGGATCGTAGCGCCTACGAGCGCCAAAGTCGGTTGTACTGGAGGCTCCTTTGCTGACGCTGCAGCATCGGTTGTTGCAACTGGTTCTACTGTTGCATCCGCGTCTTTCTCTTGGCCAACTGAGTTGGAAGAAGCCACCATGCAGTACAGCAGCATGAGCCAGTAGAGCGCCGCCGGAGAGTTCTGTCGAGTCACCGTCCGGACGCTACCCCGATGTGGGTCACGCCGACGGGCAGGCTTTCTGTAACACCATTCGTTCATAAGCATCTCTTGTTGTTGATCCTTGTTGCCGACTCAACTGAATCCGACAAATCACGAAGCCGTCTATGGTAGGTCGTCGGCAAGGTACAACCCGTGGCTGGTAACGTCGTAAGGCAGGGCGAGAGAGCATGCACGCGACTAAGAGAAGTAATCGCTTATGTCATACGTTAAACACCGAGCAATCGAATCGCAAGCGGCAATCGATTTTCTTGGCTGTTGACTTCTCCCGATCGAGAGAAGACTCTCAAGGACAACACGCCGGGTCGACTAGAGGTTTCGTACTGGCGGCGAAGATCAAAACCGCTCTTCTCTGACTACTGCGCATCCCGCCGCCCTAAGTCACGCGCACCATCACGAGTGCTCGCTGGCCGCGATCGGCGGCTGAGTTTTCCTAATCCCTTGAACAGCTCGCCGACTTGAGTATTGAAGAGAGTCGATGAATTCGACATGCTTTGTAAAAGGCGTTTTTGGACCGGCTGACGGACCGTAGGATGAACGCGAAGTATGCGAGGCGATGACAAGCTTTCTTCCTGTGTGCCACTGAGAAATTTCGGCAGATTCGCATAACACTCTGCAGAATTGCTCAGCAGAGTTGCTTAGCAGACCTTGAGAGACTTAAAGAGAAGGGAGCACCAAGAATAGTGAGTCGTAAACTAAAGCTGGCGATTGACTCTGGCGATGTTGATCGAGTGCGCAAAGTGCTCGCGGAGAACATTTCGCTCGCGTCGTCGCTAATTTCTTGGGGACCGTTGCTTTGTCCATGCAAGAGCGAACCGCTCCACTATTTGTGCGATGCTCCCTTCAACCAACTCTGGAATCACGGTAAGCAAGCAGAGATGGCCAAGGTGCTGCTAGAAGCTGGCGCACCTGCAGACGGCTTACCGACCTCTGGCGAGACGCCGCTGCATGGTGCGGCAAGCCTCGGTGAATTTGAAGTCGCTGAGGTCCTAATCCATCATGGCGCAAACATAGAAGCCGTCGCCAACTATCGCGGTATTCCGCACGGTACTCCGCTCGATTTTGCAGTTCACTTCGGCATGGTCGACGTTGTTGACCTTTTGATTCAGCGGGGAGCCGCAGTGCTCTCAACTCGTATGGCCGCCGGTGGCGGGCAACTTGACAGAGTTCGAGAAGATTTTCTACGACTGGACTCGGGTAATCAGCGAGACGTCATGCGTTGCGCGGCGGTTTGCGATCGAATCGAAGTCGTTCAGTTTTTCATAGAGAGCGATGTCTCGGTCGCGACTGATCTGGATGGCCATGGAGCCACGATGCTGCATTGGGCCGCGTGGGAGGCCAAGGTGCGCATGGTCGAGTTTCTATTGAGTCATGGTGCGGACCCCACGAGTACAGACGGCATCTACAATCTGACACCCTATGGATGGGCCAAACATCGACAAAGAGAACTTGGCCCGCGCTGGGGACATGAAAGGGTAATGGAACTGCTAGAAGCCTTTTAGTGCTATGGGGTGGAGATAGTGTATCACCGATTGCTAAAGCTGCCTAAAGCTGCATGACCTGCAGCAAGCGAAGTCCACTACGCTAGAATCTAATGTGGACAGGGCATCAGTTTGATTAACCTAGGCAACGTGGTACTCGCCGTTCAGAGAGTCTCGCTAGTTTGCTCGAAAGATATAAATCTCGCAGCGATACGCTAGACGGTCTCGATGAATTACGGTGTCGTACGAGCAAATCGCTCGTTTGAAGTGGTTTAAGCAAAGGTCTAAGCGAGAAGCTGCGAAGCGGCGCTAGGAACCAACACGATTTTGGTTTCCATTTGAAAGTGATTGCATAGTCATGGGGCTCACAATCCACTATCGCGGGACGATCGACGATCTCCAACAGACTGAAGCGTTTGAGGATCGCGTACTTGATCTCACTTTTTCGCTTGGCGGGCGAGCCTCGGTTTGGCGCTCCTTCGCGGATCATGATCGACAGCGAGTGGTACGAGGTTTATTTATCGAGATGGAACCGGGCCAGGAGACACTGAGTCTGCTGATCTCTCCCGAAGGTCATTTGACACCCGGTTTTCAGATCGAAGATGCGGAGAGTTCCGCTTTTGACGAACCGCCTTACTGCATGATCAAGACCCAATTCGGATCCATTTATGGTCACATTGCCATCGTGCATTTGCTGGACGCGATCCGCCAGAGGTTTTGTGCGAATTTGGAGGTCTATGACGAAGGCGAATATTACCAAACCCGCGACATCAACGTTCTTCGACAGAAGATGCAGCTCTTGGGCAATTCCGTCAAGGCCATGTCCGAAGGTCTGCAACGTAATGGCCTAAGTCAAGAAGCCGCCGAAGACCCAAGCATACTGGCTGCTCGCATCGAACGGATCGCCAGCCTGATACAGCTAAAGCTTCAGGCGGAACAGCCCATGCAGTCGGTTTCTGCGACAAACGGAGACCAGCCCTCCGGCGACTATGGGCGCGAAGCCTCCCTCGAGGAAGAAGTCGCTGCGATGGATATACTTCGACGTAAAAACAATTTACGCAACCGTAGGATGACGCGGCGTATCGCCGAAGCCACCGCATCCGGCATGTCGGTTGAGGAAGCATTCGAGTTGGCGATGAGAGAAGAAGGCTTGTCGTTTTCCAGCGCCCAATCGAACGATTAGATTGGACAACCGCCTGACGACTTCGAAGGAAAGGAGCCATGGCTCGAAAGCCTTCCGCCACATGCGTTCGATGAGTACAGCCGGCGAACGCCGCGAGAAAGACATCCCGCCGTCGTACAGGCGGAGTCATTGCTCAGGAACGCCATGGCTTTGGTGCCCGATCAGCCCAATGCGTCGTCATTCATCACGGTGTTGATACGTGCGAGCATGGATATGGTAGGCGGCATCGTCCAGGCGACCAGCGAGGATCTTAGCGATATCACCCATCGGGCACTTGCCATCACGCAACTCAAACGCGCTCTTGGTAGCCATGCCTACGCCCGCGGCGCAATCTTCGGGCTGCGATCCGAGGAGAAAATTACCCGAGAGAAGGCAAATGAATTCCACAGCCAATTGGCTTCGTTGCTGACAACGATCCAGACGCTAGCAGAAGATGCCTGGGCATGAAACTTCGCCCATGAGGTTGCAGTTCCAGTCTTCACAGAACGCCCTTCTGGAACCTTGAAATTTAGAATTCGCTAAACGCGTTGATCTCAATCTTCGTTACTAAGCGTACGGATTCATAGCTTGTTGGTGGCATCCGCCACAACGCTTTGACTATTCCTTCGATACTCTCCAGCGACCCTGGATACAACACTACACTCGTTGGCAAAGTGCAGAGTGCTTTTTTTAAACGCCGCTCCGGTTGTGGAAGCACGTCGACCGCTTAAGCCACTCTTGTAAAGGGAAGTGACATGAAGACAGATTCACAGACTAAAGCCAGTGGAGAATGCTGCGATGGTAAAGTCGTCAAAGTTGCAGGCAACAAATTGACCTCCACCTGCGGAAAGGGCGACGAGCATAACTATACAGTGGCGGAAAATGCCAAGGTGACTTGTGACGGTAGGGCCAGCACATCGTCAGACCTCAAAGTGGGCTCGACGATTCGCATGACCATATCTAAAGAAGACAAGAATAAAGTAACGGCCATCGATTGCGGAAAGCACATTCCTGACTTGGTCAAAGCTTAGCCGACTTCCTCTCCTATCTACTCAATTCCAACAACTGTACATTTCTTAAAGCGAACAGAAAAATATGAGAATCAATCAACTGCCCATGGCATCGCTTCTAGCCTTGCTGATAGGAGGTTCACTAGCAGCGCAACAGCCTACAGCAGCCAATCAATCTGCACAGAGAACAGAACGGCAGCAACAGGATGCCAAAGTAAGTTCGATGGACCAAACTTTTGCGAAATGTCTGGCGATCGCCAATCAGGAACAAGTGACACTTTCGCGCTTCGCAAAAGTAAAGTCGCACAACGAAGAAGTACAGCAATTTGCTGCAACCCTGGAAAAAGCTCACCAAGATTGTTTGGAGCAGCTTAATGGGATTGCACCTCAAAGCGACAGCCAAGCTAGAGCTGTCACGATGGATACGACAATCGCCGGCAAAAATTCTGCGGGCGTTGACTTTCTTCAATTGCAGCAGGAGATCTCCTCCCAATGCCTGAAGGATAGTCAGGAGTATTTAAGCTCAAAGCCTGGTGCTGAGTTCGACGCGTGTTTCGTGGGTATGCAAATCGCAAAGCACGCTGGATTGCGCTCAGCGATGACAGTTCTTCAACGCCACGCTACCGGCGAACTTCAAAGCCTGATTATAAATGGACTGGAGAAGAATGCGCAGCACATGGCAGTAGCCGTTAAGCTGAAGGGTCGTCTTGCTGCAAACGAACCAACCAAACTGTCTAGAGCCACAAAGTAATCGCTAACCAGTTGTTGGCTGAATGCTTTGCTTTCTTCCTCCCCGCAGTTTGGAGGTCGTGCAGTTTTGAAGTTGGCGGTGCTCTGATGCTAGCAAAAAATGACCTTCGTGTGACTTGGTATTTCGCACAGAATGTGCGTTCTATCAATTCCATCAGCCACACGGAGGTCGACATGAGCTTAACGGAAGTT
>JBGSTP010000074.1:0-8653 GCA_041736515.1 Pirellulaceae bacterium | reverse complement strand
CGCCGGGCACTGTTCGCTGATCCCGAGCAGATTGCCCGGGCTCTCACACAGCATCTAATTACATTTGCCACGGGGACTGGTCCACAGTATTCCGATCACGCTGTGATCGATCAAATCGTTGCTAAAAACAAAAGTCATGCGCACGGTTTTCGCTCACTTATCCACGAAGACATCCAAAGCCCAATCTTCTTAGATCAATAACAAAAACCAACCGTACTATTGGGGCGGATATCCAGAGCTGCATAGGAAACAAGATGAACCAAGTACCTCACACAATGGCTCACAAGTCACCACGGGTTTCCCTCTCTCTTTCACGTCGTACGTTTTTACGTGCGACCGGAGTGGGAATGTCGTTGCCATTGCTCGATGCAATGTTCCCTGCGTTCGCAAAAGAGCCAACGACGAATCAGCCGCAACGCATGGTGTTGATCAACAAAGCACTTGGATTGCACGGCCCCGATTTCTTTCCAAAGCAAACAGGGCGTGATTTTCAGTTGACGCCTTACTTGAAGGAGTTCGCAACCCTTCGCAGCGATATGACTGTGTTCAGTGGACTGTCTCATCCCGAAGCCGGAGGCGGACATTCATCGGAACAAAGCTTTCTAACTGCAGCCCCTCATGCGGGCACGCCTGCGTTTCGCAACACCATTTCAATTGATCAGCTCGCCGCCGAAAAGATTGGTGCACAGACTCGTCATTCGTTTCTTGCGCTTGGCTCCCACAACGGAAGTCTTTCCTGGACAAGAAATGGCGTCCAGATTCCAGCTGACAAAGATCCTGCCGCTGTCTTCCGTCGACTGTTCATTACAGGCACACCTAATGAAATTCGCGAGCAAGAGCAGCAGCTACGCGAGGGCAGTAGCATTCTCGATTCGGTACGCGAAGAAACCGCTGCTTTGCAACGCCGCGTAGGTCCTGGTGATCGAGATCGACTAGATCAATACTTCTCGGCCGTCCGCGAAGTAGAGAAGCGATTGCAAACTGCTGAATCTTGGTCGCATAAACCGAAACCAGTTGTGAATGCAGAAGTGCCTGGA
Source organism: Pirellulaceae bacterium (assembly GCA_041736515.1). Classification (GTDB taxonomy): domain Bacteria; phylum Planctomycetota; class Planctomycetia; order Pirellulales; family Pirellulaceae; genus Aureliella. The sequence continues at coordinate 7,616 of JBGSTP010000074.1, read as the reverse complement.
GTCTATCCTGAAAGTTCCGATATTGTTGGGCGAATGAGCATGATGCTCGACCTAGCGTTCCTGGCTTTGCAAACGGACTCGACTGGTCACCTTCGCGATTGACGTAGATGGTGGCGTTCCACCGATCGAGGGCGTCCGTGAAAGTCGACATAACCTAAGTCATCATGGTCAGGACCCCACCAAAATTGAGCAACTCAGGCGGATCGAGCTGGCCGAATTACAAGTGCTGAGCGGCTTTCTATCCAAGCTGAAATCCAACAGCGAAGGCGACGGACAGTTGCTTGATCGAACTCAGGTTCTTTTCGGAAGTAATCTCGGAAACGCCAGTAGCCACGATACTCGCAACCTGCCAGTCTTGCTTTTTGGGGGTGGCTTTAAGCACGGTCAACACCTTGCTTTCGATTCAAACAACAATAAACCACTGGCTAATCTTTTTGTTTCGATGCTTCAACGACTTGGAGTAGAAGCGGATCGCTTTGGCAATGGCACAAACACGCTAACAGGACTTGAATTTGCATGAGAATCTTTGTCGCTACATTCTTTTCGTTGGCTCTCACTGTCTTGCATTTTGATGGGATGGCTGACGAACCGCCAAAGACCTTGATGACGATCCCAGGAAAGCTATTGCTTTCGGAGAGCTTTGATAAACCGATTACGTTTGCGACGTCAACAACTCGTCAACCACACCCAGGAATTTGGAGTGAAGGCTGGCGTGTGATGAATGGCAAGTGGACTCAGGTTGATGGTGGTATTCGGGGAATCGTGTTGCCGAAGATATACCCTGCCGCCACGCTACATCTACCATTGTCATACCAAGATGTTGTCATCCAAGTGGATGTACGTCTTGACGATATTCCACTGGATGAACCACCTGAACACAATTCGAACAGCGCCAAGATCGTGCTGCGTGAAGCAAAAGCGGCACACATCGCGTCGGCTCAGCTAGGCAAGAGCGGATTCTCGGCAGCTAAAGATAAAACACAATCGCGCGAATTGAACGGAAAAATGATCGATGACAAAGAGCTTGCGTTTGGAAAGCACTCGCTCGCAGTCAAGCAAGGCCAGTGGTACACCATCACTATGGAAGTAATTGGTGAGCAAATGGTGTCTACGATCGATGGCCAAAATCCCATTGTTGGCTCACACCCAATCGTCGGCATTCCCAAAGGCATTCTCAGCTTTGGTACTTCACGTAGCGCTAGTTATCGAAATTTGAGAGTTTACGAAGCTCTACCCAATCCTGAATGGGAAAAGAATCAAGCGAGCCTCAAGTAGTCTCGTGTTCACCAGCAGACCAAGCCTCTTCCTTCCTAAAAAAGTCAAGTAAATGAATTCAATTGTCAGAACTCGGTTCACCCGTTTCCCTTCATGTTGGCATGTGTGGTCAGCTCCTATGCAGGAAACTCGATCACGAAAAACACTGTCTAGATGTTCTAGTTTTTGCTTGCTGGCACTGCTGATGTTCTCCACTAAGGTCGTGGCAGACGAGCCAGAAATAAAACCGCCGAACGCAGAACTCTGCACAGTAACAAAACTTATCACTGCCGAAGCATTTGATCGTCCGGAATCGCTTCCGCCCAAGGGAAAGCCGGGATGGCGCGGTGGGATTGGCGAGTGGTCGATCGTCGACGGAGTACTAAATGCCAACGATGAGAAACCGAACGACAAACGTCCCAATGGTCACGAGGCGGTATGCGAGTTCCCAACCGAGGCCAAGGACATCGTCTTTGTGGCCGAGTTTAAACTAGGCGACGCGCCCCACGTGGGCTTTGTCTGTCGCGATACGCAAAAAGGAAATCATCACCTGGGACGGATCATGGTAACGCCAAATGCTGTCTGGCTGCAAAGCATGAGCGGTATAGCCAAGCAAACGAAGAAGCAAGTGCTTCAGAAGATCGATACCGATTTCGCTCCTAATCAGTGGTACCAGGTGAGGATTGAAGTTTGTGGCGACGCGTGGTTAGCTCATGTCGGCGAGCACACCTTGAAGGCCACGGATTCACGGTTCCAGGATACCAAAGGCAAAATCGGGATGGTTGCCAAAGGAGATGGTGCGCAGTTCAAGAACATCGCGATCTGGCATGCAGAGTCAAAGAATTAGAAAGTGGAAACGATGTTGATGCGTCTCAATTACCTTATCGCATGGATGATTCTGATCGTCCTGAACAGCGTCGTTCATTCTGCCGAGTATGATCGTTTCGGCGGCTTCACGGCTATAAAGGGCAAGGCGACCGGTTGGTTCCACGTCGAGCCAATCAGTGGCCGTTGGCTCTTTATTACCCCCGAGGGAAACGCTTTCTTTGCACTTGGTGTGACGCACACAGGTGAAACGATTCGACAGGATGAACTGGGTATCTTCAAGACTCGCTTTGGTGGCGACGCAGAACGCATGGGTGAATCGTTCTTGCAACAAATGAATGATTGGGGATTTAACAGCGCAGGTTACGGCGCACTGGAGATGATGGAAACAAGAATTCCTTACGTCGCGAGCCTTTGGACAGAAGGGCCACGTTCGCACTCCGCTGGAGCCAAGTCTGAAAATACCGATGTATTTGCTCCAAAGGTACAACAGCGGCTGCGCAGCAAGGTGCGCGGTGCCGTATCACGACATGTGTCCAACCCGTATTGTTTGGGCTATGTCTTTATTGATTTGCCTGTGTGGAGCTTGCAGCCCAAAACGGGCAGTAACTACGTGAGCTTCCTCGATTCTCTACCCGCTGCGGCACCTGGGCGGATTGCGATGGCTAACTATCGCATAGAAAACCCCAATGCGGACGACGAACAGCTTTTGAATCACATCGCGGATACCTATTACCAAATTGTGTGCGATGAGGTTCGCAACCACGATCCGCATCATCTGATCCTAGGCGATCGATTTATGGCTGCGATGGGGAATCGTCCTTTGCACACGCCCGACTCGATACTTCGTACAGCCGCCAAGTATGTCGATGTGATGACTTTCCAACCTATGGGCACTCAACAGCCGATTCAAAAGTATCTGGATCATGTGCTGGACGCTACTGGCAAGCCATCCTTATTGGCTGACGTGAACACGATGACGATGCGACCAGACAAAGATGCGACCGACACAACTCGCTATGAAACCGAAGCCGGCCAGCACACATTCATCTATTATCTCGACGCCGCACAGAGTCCAGCTTGTCTGGGTCTCCAGCGATGCACCATGCGTGACTACTATCCGTGGGACCCAAAGTTCCATCGTCGCGGATTGCTCAAGGCGAACGACGCCCCCTATTCAATCCTCATCGACTTCACCCGGCGTACGAATGAAACGGTGTTGAAGAGTGTGTATCGGATTGAACCTTAGTCAGCCTGTTCTCACGCTCAGTCAAGTAATGTGACATCTGATTGATGCGAACCAGGATTTCTGATTGATCGTAAGACGCTCCGAATACTTTTCCCAGCGGTTTCTCGATGCCTGCTTGCGAAGGCCCTACGGTTGAGCGGTGTCGAGCGCGCTTTCTTTGGGCTTTGAATAGGCCACGTGTACATCCCAATGCGCCTGCACGGTGGATTAGGCTGCCGTGGATGTTCGTCTTTCGATACCAAGCGACGCAAGGAAACGGCTCTTATCACCTCTCAACACTCAATAACAAACAGTAACTTCGAAAATGAATATCGAACCCGTTCATCAAAACCAGCGCCGACGACCGTTCCCCCTGGTGGAACTCGTTGTCGTCATTGCCATTACGGCATGCTGGTCGGTCTACTTTTGCCTGCGGTACAAGCCGCACGAGAAACCGCACGGCGTGCTTAGTGCAGCAACAATTTCAAGCAAGTCGGCGTGGCCCTTCACATGTATCACGATTCGTTGGGGGGCCTGCCTCCTGGCTGGATTGCTCAAAATCCATCTACCAATCGTCCCTGCTGGCTAGGTCGCACCGGTTGGGGTTGGGCAGCAAGGATTCCGCCATTTCTCGAACAGGCGAATGTCGTCGACAATCTCATCGACTACCGTTTGCCTCTACTGGATGGGCACCACGATCAGGCGCGGCGTACGGTCATTCCAACGTATATCTGCCCATCCGACACTGGCGACTCGATCTTTGTTTTGGAAGCAGGACCGACTCCGCTGCCGAACTATCCAGCAGGCTACGTCCCCAAACAAGTGTCGAAGACAGACTATGTAGGTGTATTTGGTACCATCCGAATGCTAAACGCAGGTTGCCCAATGGGCGACTGCGTGGGCAATGGCACCATGGTCTTGCAAAGATCATTCAAGCTTCGCGACATCTTGGATGGACTGTCAAACACGTTCATCATCGGAGAGCGAAATTCGGAATTCTCACCTTCAACTTGGCTTGGCGTTTTCGCTGGCACAGCCCATGCGCCCGGTCGGATTGTCGCTGTTGCCGAAACTCCGCCGAACTCATCGGTGAACCCGGGCTTAGCTTTCAGTAGTTACCATCCAGCAGGCACCAACTTTCTGTCCGCCGATGGATCTGTCAAGATGATTAGTGAGTCGATTGACATGCAAACTCTCCACTCATTGTGTACACGTGCCGGTGGTGATGTCATTGGTGAATACTCAGCATAGCTCATTGAATACTGAATTCTATTGCGAAAAGCATCTATTAATCAATCAAAGGAAAATATCATGTCACAATCAAGAATCCAGATTACCTTTAGTCTAATGATCGCAGCGTTCCTCATCCCAGCTCTCATGGGGCAGGAATCCGCGATGGCACAGACGCCTCCACGATCCGACGCAGGTATCAAGGAACTGATTCAATATGGCAAGATGCACGAAGTCATCGGAATGCAAAAGCACGAAGCGCGGATCGGCCTTTCTGAACTATTAGAGAAGCCGCACTTCTATGCAGTCGGTGCTCTGGCCGGTTTGAAAGGAGAAATCAGCGTCATCGACAGCCAAGCGACTGTAACCGAGGTGACTGAGCAGGCCCAGGCGAAAGCTGCCAACGAAGATGCGACGAAACGGCAAGCGACCATGCTAATCGGCGCTTACGTTGATGAGTGGATCGAAATTGGTTGCGAGAAGTATCTCACAGACACAGAACTGGATGACTGGATCAAGAGCGAGATCCAGCGAAACGGTGGCGACGTCCAGCAACCTATCGTGTTCATGCTACGAGGGACGTACGCCGACGTTCACTTGCATGTCATCAATGGCGCTTGCCCTGTTCATGCGAGAGTTCGACAGATTGAGATTCCCGAATCCAAACGGCCCTTTGTCGGAACGCTGTCCAGTGTAAGCGGTGAGGTTGTGGGAGTTTTCGCATTGGATGCTGCCGGAAAGCTCACGCATCCGGCCACAAGTACTCACAAGCACTTGGTCTATCGTGCTGATGCCGATGCGGAGGCGTTCAATGGGCATGTGGAGTCGATGTCCGTGAAGCGTGGATCGAAACTTCTCCTGCCGATAAAGCGTTGAGAGGCGTTTGCGCGTGGTCTCCAAGTCGTTTTTTAAGCCTCAAGATAGAAAGCCGACCTGGGACTGCAAAATCTGCGGGCTACGATCTTGTCGGATACTTTGTTCTGCCGCCGACTGCTGGATCGACAATTACTTCGATCCGCGGATCGAATCGACGCCGAACGTCTGCACCTGGGGCTCGTCAGCAGAAGCTGCGGGAATCGCGATCTCACCCGATTGGTACTGGAATGGATCTTTGGCGATGCTAGTCGACGCAACAAGACAGGTGAGAATCAGACTCCAGCTCACGGTCGTAGCAACGCGTGGACTGAAGGTACGTATACAGAAATGTTTCATGGCTGAGGTTGGCTGAATTCGCTAGTGGAAACTGGGCTGTTGCGGAGTTGCTCCCGAAGGCGGGCGACGACATCAGTATACGTCGGATCATGGGCGAGGTTTCGCAGTTCATGCGGATCAGCCTCGTGATCAAACAACGCGCGACTCATTCCCTCCGCGTCCCATTCGGTGTAACGCCAACGTTCGGTGCGGAGGCTGCGGCCCAGTGACCAGCCGCGTGTCTGTACAGTGTAGGCGGGACGGTCCCACACGGCTTCGGGATTCTCTAGGAGCGGCACGAGGCTCACCCCTTCCAGAAAATCGGGCCGCGGCAGGCCGCAAAGGTCGAGCAGCGTCGGATACAGGTCGAGGTATTGCACGACGCGCGGAGAACTCTTCCCGGCAGTGGCGGCGTAACGCGGATCGACAATGATCAGCGGCCCTCGCGCAGAAGCCTCAAAGAGCGTGTCCTTGGCCCACAGCCCCTTCTCACTGAGATGCCAGCCGTGATCACCCCAGAGGACGATCACCGTGTCCTTTGTGAGATCGAGACGGTCGAGTTCATCGAGGACACGTCCAAGCTGGCGGTCCATGTAGCTGATGCAGGCATAGTAACAGCGGATCGCCTCGCGGGCCTCGTCACGCGAAAATGCGCGGCCAGAAAAGAGATCGCGGTTGCCGCGAAACTCCTCGGGCGGCATGCCGTTGCCGCCGCGCGGTGAGGTGTCAAAGTCCGGCGGCAACGGGATGTCCGCGGCGGCGTAGAGATCGAGAAACTCCTGAGGCGCGAGTAGCGGGACGTGCGGCTTTTTGAAACCGACGCCAAGGAAGAACGGTCCTTCACCCTTCGCAAAGCGTCGCAAGTCGGCAATGGCAGCATCCGCGATGGGCACATCGGTGCCAGCGTCACTCGGCGGCAGGGCGCCGTACCGATTGGCGGCGGTGTAGCGTTCGGCCTCGGGCGTCATGGCGCGGGCATCGAGAAAGAATCCGGCGGGCGGATTTGGATGCTCTCTCTGCTGCTGGCGGCGCTCGTCCGGGGTGAGCCAAGGGTCATCGGTACTTGAAATGGCCGCATCGCCGGGACGGAATCCGGTATTGGTGACATGGAAGATCTTCCCGTTCAGCGAAACCGCGTAGCCGCTCTTCTCGAAGCGGGTCGGCAGCAGCGTTTCGATACCATCGGGCAAGACGAGCCAAGTGAAGTTATCCAGCACGCCGGTGGTAGTCGGATAACGCCCGGAAAGGACGGAACCGCGGGTCGCGTTGCAGAGCGGAAACTGGCAATATGCGCGGTCGAAACGCACCCCGCGCGCGGCGAGGCGATCCAGGTTCGGCGTCCGTGCGATCTCGTCGCCGTAGCAGCCGATGCGGCAGTTTAAATCATCCACGGCGATGAAGAGGACATTGGGCGGCGTAGCCGCGGCAAAAGGTGAACTCCACATGCCGAATGACGAAAGCAGCGCGATGGCGAACAGCAGGAAGTGATGGGGGCGTGTAGTCATGGTAGATCGATCGATGATACATCCATCCGGGTCACGCTTTTCGCGTTCCTGCCAGAACTGGAGTGTAGGTTCGAGCGCCGCATGTTTCGGCTGCTTCCAGGCAAGTACGGCAAATGGTAGAGTGCTGCCGATGCCGCTGATCCGATTTTCCACGGGTTTGCCTTCGAGGTTCTCGTAAACCAGGCTGCCGTCCGGTTTGAACCAGCGCGCCAGGTGCTCATTCAACGACTGCTGCAAATGGCGGTAGCGCGGGGCCGGATAATCGTTAGTCTTGACGATATTGACTCCAGCGGGTGACGTGAGCAATGTGCAGCTAAGCGATACGACGTCGGCTCCGTCATTGGGAAGCCCACGTGGACAATCATACCGCGATCCCGAGGCAG
>JBGSTP010000048.1:0-7112 GCA_041736515.1 Pirellulaceae bacterium | reverse complement strand
ATCGCATGACAATAGTTTCCTTTTGTGGAGAAATTGGGGTTTTCAATATTCCAAGGTCTACCACGTTTCTAAAGGACAGTCACCACGATGGTGCAGTTTCTCCTTTAGTCGAAGCTTTTCATGTTTTCGGCCTACGCACTGCAATTGGACTCTATCGGCGAAAACGCAATGCGTCGGGCGTACGTGCTAGATTGGCGCGCTGATACATGGGCAGATAGCGATAATAGACTTCCAGACACAGACAGCTCATCGCTGTCGAATATACTCTTCCCCCATAGCCACCCCACAGCTTGTCTGGAGGCCAACTGCCCGCCTGCGGTTGATAGTTGGGTGTCTGGGTGGAAAGCAACTGCCGTTTGAGCGACGTGTTCCATTCTCGCCAATTGGAATCCTGCAGCTGAAACAAGGCCAGAGTCGCGTAGTACCAAAAGTACACATTGTCTTCGCCCACACCTGGCCGATGTTGCATAATCATTTGCAACGCTTCCTGCTGTGCGGCCAAAGTGCTTGGATGGTCCAACAATAGCCGGCATGCCAGACTTTCCGCAGTCATAGTTTCGCTGGGTCGACCCTCATTGGGCTTATAGGTTGCCAGTCCGCCCGCTGGCCCCGCCGAGCAAGATTCCAGGAACTGAAACATGCGACTCTTCACATCGCGTGGAATCTCAATCCCGGAGCGTTCCACGCTCTTGAGCGCCATCGCTTGCCAGCCGAATTGGCTCAGGTCTCCTGGATCGCGAGGTCGGTAGCGCCAGCCGCCGCCTCGTGGGTCCTGCGCGTTGATGGAGTATTGTGCCGCCTTCAGCAGCGCGTCTCGCAGAACAATATCACCGGTCATCGCGTGCGCTTCAGCCAGGGCCAAGGTGGCAATACTGTGACAGTACATTCGCGCATTCAACACTCCCCGATCATTGCCAACTTGCTTGGGCCCCGACAAATCTCCGGAAGGCATTTGGGCACGCAACAAAAACTGCAAACCTAGCTGAACTGTGGCCTTGTGCTTGCCCTCCAGATGCGTTTGCCCCGCCGACAGAAATGCCAACAGCGCTAACCCGCTAACTCCCGTGTCTGCTTTATCACCCGTTCCGTATCGCGATTCTCCCAACGCATTGGTTTCGGTCCCTCCACCAAACTGTTTGGCCACCCAAGATCCGTCGGGCGACTGCGATTCGGACAACCATTGCAAGCCAGCGTCTACGGCGGCTTCGCTGTCCGCGTCGGCACCAAAAGAGGCGGCCACCTGCAAGCGATTTTGGGCTTGGCGAAGCTGGTACTCCAAGGGAACGCTGCTGTCGGCTGACACGTGCATTTCAGGAGGGATCAGCGAACTTTGCGATGTCGCCAAGCGAGATACGGGGAATTCATTGTTTTCAACCGCCGCTGGCGCTAGACTTGGAGTCTCCGCTGCGTTTGCGGGAGGCGCAAAGTCGACTGGATTGATAGCAGACTCCGGGGGCACAACTTCATTAGCAGGTGCCAACGCCGTTTGATCGTCCACGATCAACTGTTCTGGCTGGAGAGCAGGCATCGGTGTGGGCTCCGGTACATCTAGCAGTTCTGGCAATGCAAGCGTCGTTGTCGCTAGGACTTGGTCCAATGCGGCAGGGCGCGGCAAATCTGCGAAAGGCACCGATGGTTCCCACGGATTTACGGACTCGCTCAACGGACTCGCTTGGGTGATTTGGTCTTCCAACGGTTCGGAATACTGCTCGCTCTCCGAACGCGTCTCTATCTCCGTAGTAGCGCTCTCAAAAGAGACAGATATTCTTTGTTCGCGAGCATGCGGATCTCCTTGGGGAAGTATTGCCCGACTACCCAAAGCGTACATCAATAGCCACACATGAGCCAAGACACTAAGAGCCACACATTTTGTGAGCGGCTTTGACTGACCCCAGCGGGTTCGCGATGCGATAAGCAACGTAACGGCCAGCAGGGCAAAGCCAATCCCAAAGAAAACAGCCAACGACCTTGCCTGCGTGACATAAAGCCACGTGCGCCACAATTGATCGTTGAATTGCCCAAGCTGGAACATAACTACCGCAATTGTTTGGCGTCGCTACGAACCGCAACTGTCAAATCTGAAACGCCGGCACGGTTCGCCGCGGCCATCGCTGCAGCAACCGCTTGAAGTTTGACATCTCCATCTGCCCGCAGCGACACTCGCAGCTCCGGGTAACGCGTGCGTAGAGTTCTCAATTTTTGACTCAGTTGCTCTGGCGTGAAAACCTCTCCATCAAAATAGATTTGCCCATCTATGGCCACGATAATTTCGCGGCGATCCGGCGCGGCCACCATGGTCTTCAGCGCACCCACGCCGGGAAGCTTCAATGCGATCTCTTGCTCTGACTGCGTGAATTGTGTTCCCACCATAAAGAAAATGATGAGCAAGAACACCACATCGATCATGGGCGTCAAGTTTACGCTTGGCAATTCCTCAGACGTACTGGTTTTGAGTGGCATAGGAGCTCAAAAGGGGTTGAATTACATAAGCGGACGGCTATGCAGCGCTTCGCCGAGATCTACTGCGCGAACGGCCGGACTCCTGCAAGCCCTCGGCGCTGATTAGCTCCACCAGGCTCTGTGCATGAGCATCCATTTCCAAAATCAATTGATCTGTTCGTCCCACAAAATATGCATAGGCAGCGTAGGCAGGTATTGCTACACACAACCCCGCAGCGGTCGTCAATAGCGCAGCGCCAATTCCACTAGCCAACATTTCCGGGCGGCCCATCGCATCCGCTTGAGCGATCGAGTTGAATGCTTCGATCATGCCCAGCACAGTACCTAACAAACCTAGCAGCGGAGATAAATTGCTAATCGCATTGAATAATCGCAGGTACTTCTTGAGTTGACTTACCACTCGCTCGCCTGCATCCATAATTGCCTGTTCAACTTCCACCGCCGGTCGATTCCATTTTTTGAGTGCCGCCGTAAACAGTTCGGCAATGGGGCTTCCATTCTCGTCGCACAACGCCAACGCTTCATCGCGTTCCAGTTGCCCCTGCTCCAGTTGCTCGATTACGCCTCGCACAAAGGGTCGCGGAATTACACGCGATCGCCGTAGGGTCAGCATTCGTTCGAAAACAAAAACCGTCAACACGCTGGAACATAGAATAATGGGGATCATCAGAATTCCCCCTTCGCGAACAATGCTGATGATATTACCAACCTGAATACCCGCGCTGCCTGCCGCAACGGGCTCGCCACCTCCCATGGAGATGGGATCCGTAGGCAAGGACCCCACGGCGGGTGCTATGGGAGCGTTGCTGGCCATACGTGCGACTGGCCCATCCGCGGCCGTCCCACCCAAGGGCGGCGGTGCTGAGCCACTATTGAACCCAGCAGCATTCCAGTTCGGTTGTTGAGCCTGTACTGCTCCATGAATTATGCAGCAGCTCATCAGTGCCATCCAAAAAAAACAAGCAATTCGCGTGGGTCTGAGACTCCAACGCTCGGGCACTCGAGCGCTAACACCACATGCGGTAGTGTCTCTAAAACCACAGTCTCTACAAGCACTGTCTCTAACAGCAGTGTCGCGTAAAAACACATCGCACGAAAATGTGGTATGGCTTACTGATTTCAGGAGTGTCGAACAACGCAACATAACGCTATTTTCCGTCGCAATTATCGGAGGTCATCGGGTGTTGATTTAATGGCAGCCATTCGCGAGGCGGCTTCTTGGCTAATGTGTGCGCTGCCAGGCACCGCTGCCGCCCGTGCATAGTCCGCCAGCGCATCGCTTCGCTTCCCCTGCAGTTCGTGGCATTTGGCGGCTTGCAGCCAAGCTCGCGATTGCCAATCTGGGTGAGAATCCATCGCGGCAACGCGATAATAGGCGTCGATCGCTCGTACATAATCTCGTTGCAAGAAATAGACCTCGCCCAGCATCCAGGTCGCCCGCGCTGTCGGTTCCTTGCTCTGCGTCGAATCGGCACGGACTACCGATAGCAAGCAATCCACTGCCTCATCAAACTCGATGCGAGCTATTGCACAGCGCGCGAGCAAATAATCGAACTCGTAGGCGAACTCAAAGTCCGCAAATCGTTTCTTCGCAGCTATCAGCAGTTTCCGCGTCTGGGCAACATCGCGATCCCGAAACAGCAATTCAGCTCGCCGCAATATGACGGCCGCCAGCCATGGGGGTAATTCTTCCAGTCGCTCGCCTTGATCGGTGAGCCAACCAAACTCCAACAACGCTTGCTCGCGGTTGCCCGCTGCATAATGGGCTTCCGCCAACAGAAATCGAAGCGACAGTTCTTGCTCAACAGACGGAGAACAATCCAAGGCCTGCTGCAGGCGTTGAATCGCAGCCTGCGGATTGGACTCTGATATCTCGCTCTCTGCCCAGGCGATCGGCAGCTCTAGTTGCAGTGTAGTTTGCAGCCGCTTGGTCAATGCGGGATCGCAGCATTCATCGATAGCGACCTTCAGCCATTTTTCAGCGTGCTCAAAGTCTTTGAGTTGCCTCAGGCGTCTAGACAAATCAGCCGCAACATGGCAGCGGAACTCGCTGGAATCACCCTCTAAACGCGTCTCCAGTATCTGCAGCTGGCAATCGAGGGCCTGCGGTTTCGTGGGCAAGGCCTGCAATGTCTTCACCAGCAATTCCGTGGACCTGGCCTTAATACCTGGCGAGATTTGCTCAGCAGTGCTGGAGTCTCGAATTCGCGAAAACCAGCGTCTCAGCGTAACGATCGAATCTTCGCTGCGATCTAGGAGCAGCAGTGTTTCGGCAAGGTGAAAAGCAGCTACTTCCGACAATTCGGAATTGGCATGAACGCTTACGAGCTGCTCGAGCGTTGCCGCAGCACGCTCCAGGTCGTTCGCGGCAATTGCACTCGCCGCACGCTCGTACAGCTCTCGCGGACCTGCTGCAACAGCCGAACTGCCTACTAAAAAACTGGCGCTCAGCCATAGCAGAACGCAGACGATTCCTTGCACCGTTCCGCCTCCATGCTTCCGGTGAGCCGATATGATTTTTCGTGTCAGCATCCTGCCGACACTTTTTCTCTATCGACTTTTTAGCTATCCCGACCATGAGAAACAAGACAAGCTGCGGGTTGCAAGGAATTGTCCAGTTGTCCGAGATTGTGACAGATAGCTAGCAAAACACGGCGATTGTACGTTTGGTGCAATGCTGTCATGACCATATATGTCCACATGTTGCATGTGTTCCCAGGCTGCAGGCCATGGCAGCGTTGCAATCGCCCCAGCCCCTACCTTTTATTAAATCCCGGAAGTTAAATCACTAACGTGTGCTAGCTTGCAATCGTAGCACTCGATTGCCTCGTTGGATTAGCATACTAAAGTCGGTCTTGTCCGCCAGGATTTGTTGCAACTGACTGGGACTATCGACATCGGTATCATTGACGCGCAGGATAATATCGCCCGGGAGAATTCCTAGATTCCGTCCCCGTCCGTTGCGAGCCAATTCCCACACGACGACGCCATTTTCTTCGGATTCGAATCCCAGCTGCTCAGCGATCTGAGGCGTTAATCGCTGCACAACCAAGCCGAGCGACTCGATTTCCGTTCGCTCGACAAGCTGCGCAACTTTTTCAGATGTAAATTCTCCGACTTCGACCATGACCTGTTGTTTCTTACCACTGCGATAGAACTCGACTGCTAAGCGGGAACCAGGTCTCGAGAGTGCGACGATATTGCGAAATTGCAGATACGAAGTGATGGGCATCTCGTTAACGCTGACAACAGCATCGCCGCTCGTTAGTTTAGCCTGATCTGCTGGCCCGCCAGCATTGACACCGGTAATGAGTGCACCGCGCGCGACACCGGCGGGGAGTTTCAATTCTGAGGCATTTCGACCGGATACATCGTCCAGGAACGCGCCCAGGAAACCTCTGACAACTCGCCCTTCGCGAATCAAATCATCCATAATGCGCCGAGCCATATTTACAGGAATTGCGAAACCAACGCCTGCATTGGACCCGCTGCGTGAATTGATCGCCGTGTTGATGCCGATCACTTCACCACGCAGACTAACAAGCGGCCCACCGCTATTGCCAGGATTGATGGCTGCGTCAGTCTGCAAAAAATCTTCATAGCCACCGGCAATAATTCCAGTCTGACGGTTGGTGGCGGAGACGATTCCTGCTGTAACAGTTTGTTCTAGACCAAAGGGACTACCGATTGCTAGGACCCAGTCGCCAACTTGCATCGCGGCAGAGTCGCCGAGCCGAGCAGCAACCAAGCCAGTAGCCTCGATCTTCAGCACCGCAACGTCGCTGGAATTGTCTGAGCCGACGACAGTTGCGTTGAAAATACGGCCGTCGCTCAATTCCACTTGCAATTCATCCGCGTCAGTAATCACGTGATTATTTGCCAGAATGTAACCATCTGACGAGACAATAACACCCGAGCCGATACCGGTTTGTACTTTTTGCTTGGCAGTCCTCTCATCGGAACGGTCAGGCTCTAGCTGTCGCTCATACAGTTCGGGCTCCAACAACTCGCCCAAGCTGGGAAAATCCAATCCACTAATTCCGCCGCTGCTGCGTCGGACGGCGACCTGGACGCTAGAGGTAATCGTGACTACCGAGGGTCGCAGTATTTTCGAGGCAGCGCGAAACGCGCCGGACAGTTTCTCAGCCCCCAGCAAGACTTCTTCGTTCAGATTCGCATTGCGTTCCTGGGCCCCCAAACTGGTCGCAAACAGCAAGAGTAAGAAAAATGGCAAATGTCGATTGCGAACTCTCATCATGGCACCTTTCCTGTTGGGGCATGCTAGATGGCGTGTTGTAGTTAGCCTTATTCACCATTTTGCGAGTCTGCCCGCAAACCGACAAGACGCGTCCCCGCGCGTCTAGCCTTTACCTTGAAAATTACGCATCGGGACATTGGCTCGGTTAATACCTCTTGACACAACGCGCTGCAGTCTGACAATGCTCAGAGCATCAAAAGACATGCGTGCAATATTCTCCTGCGGATATGGCGGAATTGGCAGACGCGCTAGGTTCAGGTCCTAGTGGGAGATAATCCCGTGGAGGTTCAAGTCCTCTTATCCGCACTTGGTTTTTTAAGGTTTTCCTCAGACCCCTGTCCCCAAAATCCTAGTGGGTGAGCCCCTAGGTGGGGACAAACTGGGGACATCGTTG
>JBGSTP010000037.1:0-5398 GCA_041736515.1 Pirellulaceae bacterium | reverse complement strand
CTGGTTAGCTCAACACGTTCGTCATCGCTCAACCGAACAATATACTTCTTTTGCATGGGATCCCTCCGTGGTTCCCATCAGCTTCGCTTAAAACGCTCAATTTACCAACCCTAATTCCAAGCTGTGACGCTGCACTAGTGTGCATCAAAGTAGTCTTCACGGTCACTGTCGTCTGACTTACGTCGACGAGCACCACGGACACGGGCGTACCGAAGACAAAGTTCTTGAGTCGCTGAGTGAATGTTTCGACCGTGTGGTAACCCGGGGACATGACGCCGACCATGCGTCCGTTCTGAAACATCAGCCCCTGTGTGCCTTCTTCAACCACAATACCTTTGGACAGCAAAGCCTTCAGATCCGATGGTTCGAATCTGGCCGCAAATTCTCCCAGGCGACGCGCCCAGCGATTCCCTCCAGCGATCTGAGGCTGCGGTATCGCGTTTTGGCCGACAATTGGCGGTTGCACAACGCCGGTGGGTCTCGCAGCAGGATCAATGATGAGCGCGGCACCGTCGGTATTGCAGAAATTGAAGTGAACTTCGTAGGTTTTTCCACACTGGGGACATCGTTTCGACATTTTCTATCTCCGAGTTTCTTATTAAGTAGAGCTAATTGTTTCGCCGCCTGATTGGTAATGCAATCACCACTATTCGAATGATTCTGAAATAATCCAACCAAACGGTTGAACGTCATCTAAATGCAGTTTTTCTGAAGCTGCCAAGTTACGAAATGCCAGCAGCACCGTTTCCACCGGAACCGCCAACTGTTCCGACACCGCTAGCGCAGAAAGGCTGGTTTCCAAGGGACGCAGGCTGGTGATGTGACCAAGGATGCGACGCATGCGGTCACTCTCGCTCTCCCAACTCAAAAACCGTAAAAGTTCTCTATTGAAGGGCTCATAGCCCATCTGATGAGGCACGGTGGAATTCAAATCGATGAGCGTCAAATTGAATTGCTGACGTGCGTTCTTGTTTTCAGGTTTTAGCAAGCTGGCGATGGAATCGATCGCTGTCGGCGACCACTCGGACGAGGAAACGAGGACGATAAACTGCACGGTTGACTGACTTGAATCGCCAAGCTGTTCAATGTCAGCGGTCAGTCGTCCCGCCGAATCGCTTGTACTCTCTTCGACTTTGTCCACAAACAGAATTTGAAGTTCCCAGTTCGGTGCAATTGCTTTGGCGAGTTTCCCGTTAACTTCTAGTCGGTATGAAACACGTCCAAGCTCTGACCTGGTCATTTTCCAATGAGCCTCGTGCGTCAGGCCAGTCTCGGGATCGCGGATTCTTTGCGGCTGAATGACTGACTTCAGCAAGCGATCCCAACCAGCGGGTAATGTCTTTGGCGACTTACGTTCTGGAGTCGTGGTCGAAGGTGGTGTCGTCGCTATCGTACTTGTCAGCGCGGCCGGAGCGGATGGCTGAGTAGGATTGCTCGAAGGTGTGTTCATCGGCTTCGCCTCCGGTTCAGCGTCAATTGCCTGACGGCTGACTGTTGCCGTGACGATGCTCGGCGATTGAATTGCGAGTTCGCGTCGCGGCATGACGACTGGCGGTTCGGTAGTGACAACCTGCCGAGCGGTACAATAGCGACAGATGACCGCCCCCGTTCTATCGCTCTCGTCAAAAGAACTGACTAAGAAATGGCTCTTTAGCTCGCGATCGCAGCGACTGCAATGGACAGGATACTGGAGCTGGCGTGCATCAGAGTGGATCGAAGTTTTCATGGTATCATTTGTCCTTGCTATGTTCGGAGTTTCAACGGCTACGATTGGTTTTCGCGCTGGATCGCCGTACAAGACATAATTGCCAGCCAGTAGATCTCGCCAACCAAAGCGTTCTCGCACTTGGCGTCGAGCGTTCAATACCGCAACGCCCAAAGTTGCACCGCCAGCAAGCTCTCGGTAGAACGCTTCGGCAAATTGCAGCGCATGATAGTCCAGAATCGGAGTCCACAATCCGAGATAATTCCCCATGCCTCGACGCAAGAATGCCGTAACCAGGCTTTCGTGAGGGCTCTCCCAGTGAACGTTGGCGGATCCGCAGGCATGCGCGAACAGGAATTGCGGCACATCGATCGAAGAGTCCAGCACATCCCGCGCGGTAAGATCGCCATCTGAAAGCAGCCAGCTTCGTTGACCATCGCTGACATGGCTATGGCCAGCGAAATGAAAACAGTCAACTCCATCGAGCAATTGCAACAATTGTTGTCGGCTTTTGCGCAGTCGGTTCAATTCAACGATGGAGCCTGGTTGCTCGGTCAAGATCTTGCGAACGGTATGCGACTCATCTTCTGCGTGTAACAAGTCGAGTGCTGGGTTGGCCCAAATCCGAAATCGCGTTGGCGCGATGACACTCGTTGATCTTGTGCTGTCACCTCGCACCACAGCCAAGTCTGCAACCGTCCTACCAATTGCAAAGTGTTGGGCAAGTGACTGTCCGTCAATAGTCGCTAGCTCCCAGGGGACGAACAACCAGTCGGACGACAATTCAATGGTCAACAAATCTCCTCTACGGCTCGACAATAGACTGCTGAGTTCAGGACTAAAGACGGCCTTACTTAGTTCTTCGGCAACATTCGCAAGTTCTGAGTGATCTTGTTCGTTGCCTCCGTCATGTTGCCAACCTCGCGCCAGCAGTCGCTGCATTTCGATGCCGAGTCCTTTGATTCGTTCGGCTCGAGTCTGCAAAACGCCCTCGTACAGCACTTCTTGGCCGTCTTCGAGCGATACATTTACGCGATGACTTTGAGGTTGAATTTTCAGTCGTAACATAGCTACTCCACGGAACAATTAAGCATTGCACACTGTGTGCTTTGCAAATCAGGCTCTACATTCATCAGTAACCCGAAGCGTAAGCGAGGGACATTTGTTTAACCGAATTGTTTATGATTGGTAGCGGAATGCGTCAAGCATTTCGGGATTCAGGCGTGGCTTCAGCAATTCGAAAGCCTTGACGGCTTCCGCTACCTTAAATTTATAGGTCCTGAGTTTGGAAGGCATACCGCTGAAACATGGTGCTCTCATGAATAATCCGGGTTTACCCGATACGTAAGTTCTGAGGTTGAGCATTTGGTTCTGTGTTGCACTGGCAAGGCCAGTGTCTCGAAGTCGTTGACATTGCAAACCCCAAGTCGTATCAACTGCCGATAAACTTGGTCCGTGATCTGCCAAAGTTGAAAAGTAAACCAACCGATAAACGTGCCAGTGGACCAAGTTAAACGAACTGGAAGGAACTCTGGTACGTCTCGTTTCTCACTCCGGCAACTCTAGCCCAAACATCATCTGGTATTGGCACGATTGACGATCATCGAACTAACCTGCTTCGGTTCACTGGCCTAGCCAGTGGCACACCGCATGAACCGCATTGGCGCTATGCTCGACATTCATGCCCATCCGAAACGGATCGGCACACAAATTCAAAGTACCCGAGCCAAGCTGAGCTCAATACTGCCAGGACGGCACCCGTCACCCATCGCGATTCGAACTGTCCCCAAGTAAACCAAGCTGCACCAGCCACGGCACCAAGGTAAATCGCGACCAATGCAAAACCCGCCAAGTTTGAATGGGATCGCATCGCCATTGTAATGAAATTCGAACCTAGCCACGGTAGCGCCAAACCTCCTACCAGCCAGGCCGCGAACAACAAGATTCGCTTATTGATTTCATTAACCGAAGGTACGATTCCGGTCAACGCATCCGAACGATCCTCGGTGCCTTCAACACTAGTCAGAATGCCGTCTGTGCGATCATTCGGAGAATTTTCGCAGTCGGCCAGCGAAAATTCGTTTTGGTAAAGAAACACATTTTGGGCGACATCGATAAGGCTGAGATGAACGTTTAGATTTTGGCTTGCGACCGGATCAGTTACCCATTCATCGACTCGGCAACTTACTACATATGGCACATTGCGAGCCGCCGCGTTCGCTGTGGCGCGTTCGGGCGTCGTTTCCAGCGACCATTTAAGTCGGGTCGGCATGACGGAATCCCAAGGAGCTAAGTCGATCACCGTCGCATTTCTACGTTCCAGTGCCAGCCGCAATTGTTTGGTAACGATTCCATCAAAGTCGCCGTTAGCCTGAGCGATAGCCACCATGGGACGTCCATCAGGGATTGGAATCGCCAACGCCGCCTGACGGCAAACCTGAGCCGCCATCTTAGTCCGCAGCGAGCTGTCGCTGCCAGAGTTGTCATTCAGATGGTGATACGCGTAGTACCCACCCAAAGCCAACAGTAACGCCAGTATCGACCGACTGGTTCCAAGAATTCGCAACATAGTAACTTCTCCTACGGCAAGTGTCAGAAAGGCTTAAGCCGCCGATTAGATCGGCAGACTTTCTTATCTAGGAGTGATTCGTGGCAAGTCTTGCAGTCCAATAACGGATTGTCTCACTAGTACCCGTTCACGGCGGTTCCAACTGCTTGCTCCGGCGTCATTTCCATCGACCATATCAATAGCGAAGGGACGTTCGTCTCGGCATGGCACTCGATCGAAATCGCTCCGATGCGAATGACTAAGCGAACGCAGTCCGATTCGGAATCAATAGCTTGCTGGCCAATCACAGACGCTTTGCCAATCGCAAGCGACTGATCATTGCGAGAGTTTGCTTGAAGATCGTCGCGTGAATTTGCTTGAACTCGATCGCGCCAGTAGTAGAAAGCTTGAATAGAGACCTGCTCGTCTCTGCAGAATCGCGATACCGTTTTGGCTGATCGCCGAAATCGTTCGAAACGAGTTGACCATTCACGAATCTTAGCCGCGTTGCTAGCCATCAGGTAGGTTCGAGTTGAAGTGGCGACCCCTTCAGCCGCCTAACGAAACCTACAACACAACGCAAGACCACGCCGATTCAAAACCTACTGGGACTGGTGTACGCTTACGGCCTTCTGGCAACGGAATCGCATTCGCGGCTTGGCGGCAGACCAGTTCTACCATCGATTTTCGCAGTGGGGCATCGCTCGCGGGATCGGAATTCAGCTTTTCGAACGCCTATCAGTAACCAACTGCTAGCAGCAAAAGGATCGCTTAATTGCGTAAAACGCTGTTTTCGAACATGTTCAACTCTCCGTCGCGAAGGTGTTTCAAGGGAAGATTCTGGCACCGTTTCCGGCCCGATACCTATGCTGTAGGAGAGTTTTGGAGAGTGTCTTGCAATCTGCTTCACTTCTTAAACTTAGCGACGATTCCCCTCGTCAAAATCTCCGACGTTTGAGCCACCGCAGTCGTTGGCCTCCCTCAGGAAGCGGCAAGCCCATAACGCAGTGCTTTGAAGGTCGCGTAATCGAGAGAAATAATAGGCAGGGGTTGTCTTTAGTCAATGTGCAGACGAACAATGTGAGCCGGACCAGGGAGCGATGGTGCTAGACTCGAAGGATTCGAGCCCATTTTACGCTTTCACG
>JBGSTP010000007.1:0-7881 GCA_041736515.1 Pirellulaceae bacterium | reverse complement strand
ACAACCCCCACGTTCCAGCCGTCGCGCCAGTATTTGCATTCCCTTTTCGCAATCCGCCAGATTCTCCAAATCAATTAACAAATGAGGCATTCAAGCCATCCTCCAACGATAAGCTCCAACCAAATTTAACACTACGCAAGGCTCACGCATTGCGTAAGCACAGCACAATCCTAGGCAGGCCCGAATTACCGGGCAAGAGAACGAATTCGATTTTTTGACAAATAAAAAAGCTATGCGACTTGCCGACAGACGCGAACTACGGACACTAAACGCTTAGAATGCCGGATCTCATTCCATTCCCAACTGACAACGCCACACGAAAATGAAAATCTTCCAACGCTGTGCATTTTGTTGTCTACTCGTTCTCGCCTGCTTCCTAGCCAGCTCCAATGCGGATGCTACGGCACAAGAAACATTTCCAGCAACTGCGTCGACCGCGAAAAAGACTGCTGCGCTGGAACAGATGGCTGGCGCGATGATTTTCCACGCGAGCTTCGATGGTTCGACACAGGCGAATCTGTCGAAGGAGCTAGGCCTGCTCTTAGTTGACAATGGGCCAGCAGGCCAACAGACTGACGAAGCAGCCCCACAAATACTCAAAGGCGCTGGACGATATGGCGACGCACTGCGTTTTTCAGCCAAAACAAAACGCGTTTGGTATTACCAGGGTCTAGAAGCAGGTTACAAATCGCAGAATTGGTCGGGCAGTTGTTCGTTTTGGCTGCAGCTCGATCCCAATCAGGATCTGGAACCGGGGTTTTGCGATCCGGTGCAGATTACCGAAAAGGCATGGAACGATGCGGCCTTTTTCGTAGATTTTGATAAAGTCTTACCGCGTGATTTTCGTTTAGGAGTCTTCGCCGACCTGTCTGTTTGGAATCCGGAAAACAAGCCCTATGAAGATTTTGCAGTGGCTGATCGCCCCATGGTTACAGTCAAGCGGCCACCATTTTCTAAGACCGAGTGGACACACGTTTGCTTTACTTGGAAAGATATTAACTCGACCCAAGACCATGCCTCTACGGCCAAGCTTTATCTCAACGGCAAATTCCAAGGATCGTTGAGCTGTCCCATCAAATTCAGTTGGAATCCAAGCCAAGCTAAGATCAAGCTGGGGCTAAGCTATATTGGTCTGATGGATGACCTCATCATCTTTAATTCGGCACTTTCGGCTGAACAGGTAGATTTACTGTAC
Source organism: Pirellulaceae bacterium (assembly GCA_041736515.1). GTDB lineage: Bacteria > Planctomycetota > Planctomycetia > Pirellulales > Pirellulaceae > Aureliella. Next base: position 6,686 of record JBGSTP010000007.1, on the reverse strand, counting down.
AAACACCCTACTGCAGGCCTGAGTTACTGATAAACACGTCCTAGTAACGCTTGGCGCTGGCTGGTGCAGCGCAATCTGCACAATTTCACGCTATCCCACCCCATTCACATCTCGTCAGGTCGAGGCAAAAACCATGCTACTGCCACCATTTCGTTTTATTACTCCTGTTCTAACTCTGGGCATTATTTTGTTGACAGCCTGTACGCCCAATTCGCAGTCTGCCAGCAAACAAGCCAGCGAGAACAAACTTCGCATCGCCGTGATTCCGAAAGGGACCAGTCACCAATTCTGGTTGTCCGTGTGGGCTGGCGCACAAGCCGCCGCAGAGGAGGTCGGCAACGTCGAGATACTGTGGAAAGGGTCTGAAACAGAAGCGGACACCGCAGGCCAAATTGCAGTGGTCCAGAATTTCATCACCAGCCGCGTGGATGGTATTTGCCTGGCACCAAATCACTCTCAAGCCTTGATGGATGTTGTCGCTGAAGCGAATGCCGAAGGCATCCCTGTCGTCATTTACGACAGCGGTCTCGCCAGCGGTGCCGAGTACGTTAGCTATGTGGCCACCGACAACTATCGGGGCGGTGTGCTGGCTGGCGAGAGACTCGCGGAAGCCATTGGTCATGCAGGCAAAGTAATCATGTTGCGCTATAAGGAAGGCAGTGAAAGTACGGAGCAACGCGAGAAAGGCTTTCTGGACGCCATGGCCAAGGAATCCAACATCGAAGTCATATCATCCGACCAATACGCGGGAACAACTACACAAGAAGCCATGGAGAAGGCCACGCAGTTGCTCAACAAGTATCGCGACTCGGTCAACGGAATATTTGCTGTCTGCGAGCCCAACTGCAACGGTACATTGGAAGCCCTAGTGCAAACGGGCCTGAATGGCAAAGTTAAGTTTGTGGCTTTCGATCCCAGTGATCGGTTGATCGCCGGCATGAGCGATGGCAGCGTATCGGGCATCCTATTGCAAGACCCGTTCGAAATGGGCAAGCAGTCGGTACTCGCCGTGGTTGCGCATTTGAAAGGCGAAAAAGTTGAAAAGTCAATCAACACTGGCGAGTATGTCGCGACGCACGAAAACGAAAACACCGCCCCCTTCGACCGCTTACTGCGTCCCAAGGCGGTCAGCCACTAAGCCATTTTCCTGCACGGGTTGTGCTAAGCAGAAAGCTGGAGTTCCCAGTGTTCAATCGACGAGATGCTCTGAACCGCGGTTTCTGCTTCGCCGCGCTGAACTCGGCGCTAGGCAAGCATGCTTACCCTCAAGACGCACTGACGCAACCTCGCGTAATTGTCGATACCAACGTTAGTTTGTTTCAGTGGCCGTTTCGCCGCTTGCCGCTCGACGATTTCGATTTGCTGGCTGCCAAACTTCAATCGCTCGGGGTGACTCAAGTTTGGGCCAGCAGTTTCGAAGGACTACTGCAGCGCAACATCTCTGCCGTGAATCAGCGCCTCGCCGCGGCTTGCAAGGCTCGGGAGCAGTTCATTGCGATTGGCGCAATCAATCTTAGCCTCCCCGATTGGGAAGAGGATCTGCGGCGATGTGTTGAAGATCACCGAATGCCGGGAGTTCGCATTTATCCGAATTACCACGGCTATTCCCTGGCTGACCCACGATTTGCGGACCTGCTCCGTCGCACCGCTGCCGCAAAGTGCCTGGTGCAATTGACGGTAGCTATGGAGGACACTCGCACGCAAAACAAATTGGTTCAAATAGCGGATGTGAACCTCTCTCCACTGCCAGAATTGATGTCGCAAATCCCAGCTGCCCGCGTGCAACTGCTCAACTATCGTCCTCAACCGGCCATACTCAAGCTATTTGCCAATACCCCAGGTATATACTTCGATGTGGCGAGAATCGAGGGAACTGACGGTGTGCCGCAGCTGGTACGAGAGCTACCGCCAGGCCGTGTGTTGTATGGCAGCCACGCTCCATTCCTGATTCCGGAAGCGGCGCTGATTCGCGTTCATGAGTCGGGACAATTGGGTTCACAAGACCTGCGCGATTTACTGGCCCACAACGCCGACCGATTGCTGGGACGCCAGAGCTCATGAACGCTGACACTCCGATACCAGGCTTACCCTCAACCGCTCAATTAAAGCGTCTGCGAATATGGGATTCCTATTTCACCCCAGCCTTCGCGCATCCAGGCGCAGATGGCACTAGCCAATTAATCGCAGACATAGAGCGTTCCCTTCCCGCCATTAACAATGCGAGGTTCGAGAAACTCTGCTTCTTCCCGCACGTCGGCATCGGCACTACCAACGATGCAGATTTTGAGAGCTTAGCGCGCTCGCGGCCCGACTTAATAATGAAACCCATTGAAACCTGGCCTGAATTGCTCATCGGAATGATTCAGCTCAATGCTAACAATCTACAGGGCTCGCTTGATGCACTAAATCGCTGGTTGCAAGACGGGCCCATGCTCGGAGTTTACTTTCCCGGAAGCGGCCCAGGTGCATTGAATTGTAACCATCGCAACTTCGATCGTTTGGTAGAACGCATTCGCCAGCTCGACGGCCTAATCATGCAGCATACCTGGTACAAAACCGGGGGAAAGCAAAGCGACGGCGAGTCGACACCAGCCGAGTTGGCGGAGTTGGCAGCCCGGCATCCAGAACAACAGTTCCTATGCGCACATGCTGGTGGAGAATGGGAACAGGGTATCCGCGCGATTTACAGCTCGCCCAACGTGCTCATCGAGACGTCCGGCTTTGATGCAACGGCTGGCTTCATCGAGTTCGCCGTCTCCGAGATCGGTGTCGAACGAGTCGTCTTCGGCAGCCACTTGCCTTCCCGATCGCTTGGAACAGAATTAGGGAAAGTTATCGGCGCAACTATTTCCGAAGCAGCCAAGCAACAAATCCTGGGCCAAAACTATCGCCGTTTACTGAAACGCTTAAAACCAACTGCCGTATCCAGAGGACCGGGCACTCGGTGACGGCGACAAGAGCCTGAGGGTGGCCTTCAAAGGCAAGGCCTTTGGCCGCAGCTCGTCAACGCAACCAAGCCCGCTTTACGAAAGCTGCTCGCTTGCTCAATCCCTGCAGTTGACGTTCAATAGTAACAATTCCTTCCCGCTGCTTCGCTGGCTCCAGCTCAACGGTCAACCACTCATGATATATCACTATTTGCTCCTAACAGTCGCGATTTTCGCTTGTCTCCTTCCTAGGGCCCTTGGCGACGAACCCCAGGCCGCAGCAACTCTGCGGACGGACTTGTTTATCAGCGGTATATACCCGCATCTGACCACGTATGGCATCTATAGCCAAAACGGCGCGCACCTCAAGGATGGTCATAAAGAATGTGGCATTGGTGCAATCGTGCCATGGGCTGGAAAACTGTGGATGGTTAATTATGCACCGCACATGCCGAAAGGAAGCGAACACAAACTTTACTCAGTCGATCCAGACTTGTCCAAGCCGATGACCATCCACCCAGAGAGTGTCGGTGGAACGCCTGCCGGTCGTATGTTGCATCGGGAATCCAACCAATTACTCATCGCGCATTACGCGATAGACGCTCAAGGAAACGTGCGAGCGATCCAGCCCGAGGACATGCCGATTCGCGTTACCGCAATCGCAAGGCATCTAACCGACCCTGCCAACATGGTGTACTACATCGATATGGAAGGCTCGATCTGGGAAGCCAACGTTTACACTCTGGCAGTAAACCGCCTATTTAAGAAACCCGTCCCAGGTTGGCACGGTAAAGGCGGCTACACAGCTCAAGGACGCTTGGTAATCGCAAACAATGGAGAACTCCACGTCGGCGATTACCAAGATTTGTTAGTTGGTGGCGAAGCCACCCATGCAGAAGAACGTGGAGTTCTCGCCGAGTACGATGGCGCGAACTGGAAGATCATCGAGCGACGACAGTATACGGAAGTTACCGGTCCCGCAGGAATCTTGGGCGGTACCGATGGCAACGACCCCATCTGGACCATGGGCTGGGATCGACGCAGCGTGCGTCTCAAAGTCTTGGACCGCGGCCATTGGTACACTTACCTGCTTCCCAAAGCAGCCTACTGTAATGATGCCAGCCACGGTTGGTATACCGAGTGGCCGCGGATTCGCGAGATAACCGAGGGACGGTGGATGATGGACATGCATGGCATGTTTTACGACTTCCCTAAGACGTTTTCAGCAACACGTTCGGCCGGGATCAGGCCAATTGGCAGCCATCTCCGTTACGTCCCTGATTTTTGCGACTGGAACGGGAGGCTAGTGCTGGCAACCGACGAAACCAGTATCCAAGGAAATCAGCTAGCCGGGCAACCACAAAGCAACCTATGGTTCGGAAGCTACGATGAGCTCAAAACCTGGGGGCCGGCCAACGGGTACGGCGGTCCTTGGATCGAAGATGAAGTCACCGCCAACACGCCCTCCGATCCTTTTTTGATTTCAGGCTTCAATCATCGCGTTGTCCATTTCGTCGTCGATCGAAACAGACCGCTCGAGCGCGAGGTCTATCGAGCCACCGACCAGCAGAAAATTGTGTCACTATCGGAGCCTTTGGCTGCTTTACCCCGCGTCACTGTAAAAAGAGGCGACTGGAAGAAACCTGGGGCAGCCTACTCATTCGAGGTGAGCCAACCGGTCACAGTCTATCTCGCCGTAGATGCTCGTGGCAATCCGCAGCTCGACAACGAGTGGCAACTCACCGAACTCGATGTGCGCTGGGGCAAGGACTTCCGCGATCGTGTCTACGTTCGACAGTTCGAACCAGGAACCATTTCCATACCTTCGAACCTCTGCGAGCATGCGGTGGGTTCGTTTGGCATGCCACACACGGCATTTGTGAAAGCCAGCGGTGAAGGGCTTGTGATCGATGCGCAGGCGGACGCAACCGTCACGCCACCGACGTCAAACATGCATACCCATCGCGACTTACCCGTTGTGTTCACGATGCAAGTCGATCAAGCAGGAGACGGACAATGGAGCGATTATGGCTCGGTGTCTGTTCCCGCCCAGTCGTCCCTTGCCCATATCCTGCCCAGCGAACTCAACGCCATTTGGATACGCTTCAAAACAAACCGCGATTGCATTGCAACAGCCTTTCTGCATCAGACATCGCCTTATCCTAGCGCAACTCAGCGCTCGGAGAAACCGATCTTTGACGGACTTGCCGACGTCGAAGACCAACGGGTACAGGGTAGTCGTATCTACGCAGCCAAACGCAATAGAAATTTGCGTGTGATTGCAGATCAACAGCGTTTTTTCGAATTCACCAAGGAGCAATTTCGCTTTAAGGCCGACGCGGTCGATGCGTCACTCGATCAACTGTTGCTGGTTGAGCCTGAATTCACGGTTGAAGAAGCCTCGGTCTTGATCGAGTCTCAAGGAAAGCGTTATCGCTTGCCGAAAGGGCATGCAGCTTACGACAAGCCGTTTGCGTCTGGTTGGCCACGCGGGCTGCGCGAAGTGGAATCGGAACGAACGCTGGCCAACATCCACGGCACTTTCTACGAAGTACCGCTGGTTACTAACGGAGCACCTCCAGCTTGGAATCTAATGCGCCCTGTCAGTAGTCATCGCCGGCATATCACCGATTACTGCACCTGGAATGGCCTCTTGGTACTCAGCGGCATTCGGCCGGATGCACCAGATGACGGTCATATCTTTCGCGACCCGAATCTCGATGTGGGACTGTGGTTTGGTGGCATCGACGACCTTTGGAAACTTGGCAAACCAGTCGGCAAAGGCGGACCGTGGTTAGGTAGCCCAACGCAAGCCGGCATCCCCTCCGACCCTTACTTGATGACCGGTTACGATCGAAAGCTGGTCGAACTTCAGCATAATTCGCCTTCTGCGGTGAGTATCACGCTCGAAGTTGACGTTGACGGCAATGGGTTATGGACGCCCTATAGAACTTTTTTAATCCCTCCGCAGGAACAGGTCGCATATGAGTTTCCCGCCGCTTTTTCCGCTTGTTGGGTGCGTGCAATCAGCGATTCCGCTGTTACTGCTACCGTACAATTTGATTATCGGTAGTTTGGACTGACTGCAGCAAGCTGCAAGCCCCGCGAGGTCAATTGACTCTTCATTTGATAGGACGGTTCGATCATTGAGAATATTGCGGTGTCGAGTTAGTACCACGGAGGTTTTGGAATGTTCAATGGAGCTCAGGGACACCCGCACTGGCACACGGCCGAGGCTGCGGCGGTATTAGAATCTCTGGCGACCGTCGAGAGTGGTCTTTCCAGCGAATCCGCCGCCGAGAGACTGCGTTTGGTTGGTCTAAACAAGTTGCCAGAGCAAGCGCCGCCTACCATTTGGCTTATTCTACTGCGTCAATTCTACAGTCCCTTGATCTATATTCTTTTGGCGGCTGCCGTCGTTTCGATGTTGATCGGTGACTTGAAGGACGCCGCTTTCATCGCAATCGTGCTGCTAATCAATGCGGCGATCGGTGGCTACCAAGAATGGAAAGCTGAACAAAGCAGCCACGCTTTGCGCAAGATGCTGCAAATTCGCGCAGCGGTGCAGCGCGACGGAGAGGTTCGCGACATTCCAGCTGAGCACGTCGTCCCCGGTGATATTGTCTCGCTCGAATCGGGCAATCGAATACCAGCCGACCTGCGTCTGCTCAACACGCATGGACTGGAAGTGGACGAGTCGTTGTTGACTGGTGAGTCGCTGTCCGTCGCAAAAGACCAAAGCTGGATTGGACAAACGGA
>JBGSTP010000245.1:0-16776 GCA_041736515.1 Pirellulaceae bacterium | reverse complement strand
TAGTGTTGCACCGCATTGGAGCTGATCCCCTGTTTCGTATTTCCATTGCAGTTTTCCAGTAAGCGACTCGAGAGAATACAGATTTCCGTTTTGCGATGTCACCAACACGTTGCCCCCGAAGAAATTTGGGCTAGCGTCGATTTCCATTTCTGTGGCGAAGTTCCATTTCTCCTTGCCAGTGGCACTATCCAGGGCGTGTAGCGTGCCATCGTAATCGCCAACAAATAGCGTCCCGTCTTGGTAGGCTGGCGATGCCACGAAGCCCGTGTCCAACTTGATGCGCCAGGCTTCCTTGCCCGACAATAAATCTACCGCCAGAACGTTTCCATCATGATCCGCCGCAAAGACTCTTCCGCCAGCGATGATCGGTCCAGCGTCGAACCCCAGACCTCCAACATTTAGCTCCCACAGCAATTCGGGAGCATCGGGTAAGCTCTCCTCGGTAGCGCCAGTCCCAGCCGCATTGCCGCGTCCCATGGGCCAATCGGCAGACCAGGCGTTTGGAATATGCGCGATGGTCCCACAGGTCAGCACTATCGCGGCAATTGCGATCGAAAGTTTGTTGGTATTGGAGCTTATCTTCAACTGCAAACCTCTCAGCGTTCTTCCATTCTCGTTACGCATGTCGCCGCATCCCAAACTTCGGTCAACGTTACCAAACAGCAACAGCATGGCTACTTCAATCCAGGGAGCGTTTCCAATGGCAATAATGGCAGGGCCTTAGACACCCGGCCCAGTTCTCGACAGCCTTTGCCGAGTCCATCCAATCCCAGGTCGGCATCCACGGCTGCTAGTCGGCTCTTCAACTCTTGAACGCGCTCTGGATTTTCGGCCGCGACATCGCGACTTTCACCGATATCTTCGGCAAGGTTGTAAAGCTTTTCCTCCAGCAGGTGCAATTTCCAATCGCCGTGTCGGATCGCCTCAAGCTTCAAACCGCGAAAATAAAGAAACTCGCGCCGTGGCTGAGATTCTCCTTCTACCTCCGAGCTCATTACCGACCAAATATCGACGCCGTCAATTTTGTGCTCGGTGGCAAGCTTTGCTCCCGCGAGATTGGCCACCGTGGGCAGTATATCCATCATGGAGGTGATCGCCATGGTCTCCGTGCCCGCCGGAATCTTTCCTGGCCAATAGCAGATCGTAGGCACCCTTACCCCACCCTCCAACGTCGAACCCTTGGCACCTCGCAGCGGATCATTGTTCGCTCCATGATTTTTGGCACCTCCATTATCGGAAGTAAAAATTACCAATGTGTTGCCTGCGAGCTTCAATTCCTCCAACGTTTTCATCAACTCGCCCATACTCCAATCCACTTCGCTAACCCAATCTCCGAAAAGGCCATTCTTAGAAGTTCCACGGAAGGGCTCGCTGGGATACAGTGGAAAATGGACTGCCGAATGAGGCACATACAGGAAAAATGGTCCAGCTTTGTGCTTGCGTATGAAGTCGATGGCCTTCTCCGTGTAGCGCTTGGTCAATGTAGTTTGCACAGATGCAGTCACATGTTCAATAACAGTCTCATTCTCAAGCAAGGGCAAAGGCGGTTGCTCGCCGCGAATTCCATCCTCGGACAGCGTGCCCGCTTTAGTGCCAGGTTTGGGCACGGGACGACCAAAATTACTCCGCGTGCCGTCCTGCGTACGGCCCATATCATTGGAGTAGGGCAGCCCAAAGTAGTAGTCGAAGCCCTGGCGAGTGGGCAAAAACTCTGGCTGATCCCCTAAGTGCCACTTGCCGATGCAAGCCGTGCTATAGCCACTGGACTTCAACACCTCAGCGATCGTTAATTCTAACGGATTGAGTCCAACCGAGGACGAAGGAAAGAGCACGTGCGAAATTGGCAGAGCTCGCTTTGGATAACAACCTGTCATCAACGATGCTCGCGAGGGCGAACAAACCGGGGCTGCGTAGTGCGACATGAGCTTGCGTCCGCCGCGGGCCATGCGGTCCAAATGCGGTGTGGCTTGCGTCGTATTTCCAAATGGGCCTATGTCGCCATACCCCAAGTCATCAACATTGACCACGATAATATTGGGCTGCTCGGCCGCACTCGCTACCGTCGATCCACTGAAAATCGATAGCCACATCACAACCAAGTTAATCGTTCGCATCTCTTCCTCAAACCTTCGTTATGGACAGTCGCCTGGCAAGTCGACGATCACTCTACCGGAAAGCCCCGTTTGCGCAGCAGAGCCGATGTATCTACATCTCTGCCGCGAAACGCTCGAAAGCCTTCAGCCGGGTCGATCGTATCCCCTACGGACATAATGTTGTCGTGCAGCCGTTGGGCAACGGCTGGGTCATAATAACTGCCAGCCTCTTCGAACACATTGGCAGCGTCTGCAGTCAACGCATCCGACCACAGGTAGCTATAGTAACCTGCCGAATAGCCATCGTCTGAGAATATATGCATAAAATGCGGAGTTCGGTGCCGCATCGGAATCTCGCGAGGCATTCCCAATTCTTCCAATGCCTGACGTTCGAATGCATCCGGGTCTATGGCTATGTCGCCAGCCAAATGCAATTTCATATCGACCAACGCACTGGCCAAATACTCAACCGTTTGGAAGCCCTGATTAAACGTTGACGCCTTTTCAATCTTTTCGACCAAAGTTTTTGGCAATGGCTGACCGGTCTTATAGTGCACCGCAAATTGCTGCAATATTTCTGGTGTAGTCAGCCAATGTTCATTCAACTGCGATGGAAACTCCACGTAGTCGCGAGCTACAGAGGTACCGGACTGCGATGGATAACGCACTTTAGAACATAGCCCATGCAGCGCATGCCCAAACTCATGAAACAAGGTATCTGCATCATCCCACGAAATCAGTACCGCTTCGCCCTCGGCACCTTTGACGAAATTGGAGTTATTCGATACCAGCGTCGTAATGGGCTCGGAAATATTCTCCTGAGCGCGATAGTCGGTCATCCATGCGCCCGAGCGTTTGCCTTCCCTGGCATAGGGATCAAAATACCACAGCCCCACTAACTGGCCGTTTGCATCGTCGACTCGCCAAACGCGAACGTCGGGATGGAAGACCGGCACGTCGTGAATCTGCTCAAACTGCAATCCATATAGCTTTCCTGCAGCCCACATCATCCCTTCGCGGAGTTTCTCCATCTGCAGGTAGGGCTTCACTTCATTGAAATCCAGGTCATACTTTAATTTGCGCACCTTCTCCGCGTAGAAGCGATAGTCCCAAGGTTCAATCGTGATGTTCGCGCCTTCTTCATCGGCAATTTTCTGCATGTCCGCGACTTCTTCCGCCACACGCGCGACCGCTTTAGGCCAGACTTTGAGCATTAATTCCATTGCAGCCTCTGGCTTCTTAGCCATTTGCGGTTCGAGCCGCCAATGCGCGTGCGTTTCGTAGCCCAACAATTTTGCTCGCACCGCGCGTAGCTTCAAGATCTCTGAGATGATCGCATTGTTATCATGCGCGTCGCCATTATCGCCACGACTGTAGAAATTGCGCCACACTTTTTCGCGCAGCCCGCGATTTTCCGAATACGTAAGAAATGGGTCGGCCGAAGAGCGTGTGTTGGTAATCGCCCACTTGCCGTCTTGCCCTTTTTCCTTCGCGGCTGCTGCCATGCCGGAAACAACACTCGGCGGCAGTCCAACCAAATCCGCTTTCGATTCTATCCAAGTCACGTAGCCATTTTCATCTGCCAAAACGTTCTGGCTAAAATCGGTAAACAAACTAGCCAAGCGCTGATTTATTTTCGAAAGCCGTTCCTTTTCTGCGCTCGACAGCTTTGCACCCTGGCGAACAAACTGCTTGTAGCGATCTTCCGTCAACCGTTGCTGTGCCTTATCCAGACGCTTGAACTCCTCACCTTCATAGACGGCTGCAATCCGCTCAAACAGCTTGCTATTCTGCACGATCTTATCTTCGTGCTCGGATATTTTCGGAACAACGACGCGCTCCACGTCCGGCATCACACCGACATTGAGGTTTGAAGAATGCACGCCAAAAATTCCATTCAGCCGCGTCAGTGTTTTTCCGGCAACCTCCAAGGCCACAATCGTGTTTTCAAAAGTGGGCGCCGAAGTGTTGTTAGCGATGGCTGCAATCTCCGCTTCAGCCTCTGTAATCGCCGCTTCAAAATTTGCTACAAACTCATTAGGACGAACTAAATTCCACGGCGGCACTCCTCCGTACGGCCCCGCCCAAGGATCCAACAGTGCTCGGTCTGCCACTTTCGAACCTCCATCCTGTCCGTGAATACTGGAACTCAAGATCCATGATGCGAAACCTGTTTGTAGGACCATCGCTAGCATGCAATAAATACGCATATACTCTTTCAACCTCGGGTAAAAGTTGGCTTCCGTACTGCACCGACCTCACGATCATTGTAACCGTTCACGATCATTCAAACACGGGCGCCGCCAAGCGGTTGTACGACCGTAGCCACCGCTGCCAAGCGGTTGTGTGACCGCAGCTACCGCTGCCAAGCGGTTGTGTGCCGCGTCAACCGTCTGGCGACGGTGGCTACGGTACTGGCGACCGTACCTACCGCTGCCACGCGGTTGTGTGACCGTAGCTACCGCTGCCAAGCGGTTGAGTTTAAGCAGCCTATTCGGTGCCGCATCCACCGTCTGGCGATCCGGTGACGGTGGCTACGATACTAACCTGCTTTCTTTTTCTTGGTGCCAAAATTGTTATCCACCGGAACTTTGTACTGCTGCCGCAAATGTTCGAGTTCCGATGTCAATTCCGCTCGGATAGTCTCGTAACCACTTTTGTTGTATACGTTTTCCAACTCATGGGGATCCCGTTCCAGATCGAATAGCTCCCAATCATCCAAGGCTTCGCCTTCCAGCGCGTAAAACCGAATCAATTTGTGCTTGCCGTTAGTGACGCCGTAATGGCGAGACACATTGTGCGCACCTGGGTTCTCATAATAGTGGTAGTAAAACGTAGTTCGCCAGTCGGCGGGGGTCGAGCCATCGAAAAGCGGTAGGAGACTTTTACCTTGCATATCGCTGGGGATCGAAACACCGGCTACATCGAGAAATGTCTCCGCGAAATCCAGGTTCGAGACGATCGCGTCGTGCGTTGAACCCGCTTTGATTTTTCCAGGCCAGCGAACCATCAGCGGCGTTTTCAAAGATTCTTCATACATCCAACGCTTGTCGAACCAGCCATGCTCTCCGAGATACCAGCCTTGGTCCGAAGAATAAATCACGATGGTATTGTTAGCCAATCCCTCTGCTGCGAGATAGTCAAGCACTTGTCCAACACTGTCGTCGACGCTTTTCACGCAACGCAAATAGTCTTTGACGTAACGTTGATACTTCCATTGCACGATCTCCTTTTCAGTCATGTTGGGCTGCGCCTTGAGAAACGCCTCGTTCTTCGGTCCATAGGCAGCATCCCAAGCCCTCTTCTGCTCTTCGTTCAAACCACCATTACCCTTGAGCTTCAAATCGTTTTCGTTGAGGTGCTCGCGAATGGTCATCTGCTGCCGCGAAGCCGATTGCGTTCTTCCCGAGTAGTCATCCCATAGCGTCTCCGGTTCTGGAATGGTCACGTCATCCAACCAATTGAGATATTTGGGGGCTGGCATCCAATTTCGATGCGGTGCCTTGTGCTGGCACATGAGCATGAAAGGCTTGCTGGGGTCGCGATCTTTCAACCAACTCAGCGCTTTTTCCGTAATGATTTCGGTCGTGTAGCCCGTATGCTTCTGGGTGACCGGTTGCCCATCAGCTCCCTCCGTTATCATCGGTGGGTTGTAATAGGGTCCCTGTCCAACCAACACATCGTAATAGTTAAATCCCTGAGGTGTGGTAACTAGATGCCATTTGCCGACTACCGCGGTTTGGTAGCCAGCCGATTGCAGCAGTTTCGGAAATGTCTGCTGCGATCCATCAAACTTGTTGCCGTTGTCCAAGAATCCGTTTAAGTGACTGTATTTGCCCGTCTGAATAACCGCTCGGCTCGGACCACAGATTGAATTGGTAACATAGCAACGATTAAATCGCATGCCTTCTTTGGCAATTCTGTCCAGATTGGGTGTCGCCATCCGCGAGGAGTCGTATGCGCTGATCGCCTGCTCGCAGTGGTCGTCAGAAAAAATGAAAACTATATTCGGTCGCTCTGCCGCTCCAACCATACTGGGACTCAAGGATGTCGCAAGCAGACAGCAAACCGTGAAGCAGTTTTTCATGATGAATCCTAGCTTTATCGCACCTGGGGTTAGTGCTAGGAATTATCGCATGTGCAGCGCCTCATGTAAACCATTTGACATCTGGCGGCGCTGCGTGGTTGGGCGCGCGTAGTACGGCAAGAGCCATTCTACTGTTGACTGAACGTCAGCCCCCGTAGCGCATCATCACCGCTTTGGTCCATCATGGAATCGAGCGCTCCGGTCAACACAAAACCATCCACTTTGGCATTGGCTTGAGCTAGTTGGCTCTGTGCCAAGACGAGTTGCAGATTCGAATCAAAGTAGGTTCGTCGAGCAACCAACACTTGAATAAAGCTAGTTTCCCCAGCCTTGTATGCTAGTTCAGCTAACTCCAAAGCTTCTTCAGCGTTCGGTAGTATTTCCCGCGAGTACTTGCTCACGGCCGCACTTGCAGAATCATAGGCCTGAGCCACTTCTGCCAGTCTGGCTCGTATCGCATTGTCGATTCTTTGCACGTCCATTAACGCGCGACAATACTCTGCGCGAGCGGCGGCAATGTTTCCTTGATTCTGATTGAAAACTGGCATCGGCGCCCCAACCTGCAGGTTCATCAATCCAGAGTTTGTTCCATTGTCGACCCCAGCCGCAAATTGAACTGTGAGGTTAGGAATCGCTTGCACTCCCTGCCGCTCTAGATTCATTCTGGCCTGACTGACACGCGCCTGAGCTGCTCTGCGTTCGGGACTTGACTCTACGCTGGACGCCGCCACCACGGTCCAATCCTTGGGCTGAACCTCCGACGGCAATGTCCCGACCAAGCGTGTTGGGACCAGGTCGCTTGCACCCGCAAAGGCGACCAGTTCCCGCCACGCAGCCAGGTACGCGTACTCGGCTTGTTGATACGCCAAGTCGATTTCGTTTTTCTGCACCTTTGCTTGAAGCACATCGATTTGTGTGCCTTCCAAGGCCTGCTTGCGCAAATCGGCCAGTTCCAGCCCCTTGTTGGTCACCGATTTGAAGTCCGCAATCAGTTCGATTGTCTGTTGGGCTGCGAGCGCTTCGTAGAACTTAGCACGTACATCGGTGGCGACACGTAGACGCTGTGTTTCGAGCTCCAACAATTGTGCTCGAACGGCTTCATTCATTACGCGTCGATTGAGCTCCAGTTTCCCGCCGGTGACAATCTCCTGTTCGACGAACGCCGTATGTTGATCCGTCCCCTTGTCGGCCAATTGTACCGCTTGATAACCGACTGTCGGATTGGCTCTCAGGGCTACCTGCGTCCGAAACCCGGCTGCCTTCTGAGTTATTGCCGCCAATCCTTGCAGAGTGGGATTGTTTGCGCAGGCGAGCGATTCGAAATCTTCCAAAGTCATCATTGGTAGCTGTGCGGTCACTCCGGTTGCCGTAACTTCTCCGACAATTGCCTTGGCGGGCTCGACGACTGCTTCCGAAAGCGAATCCGTTTGCTCGACTGCTGATGCTCTCTGGCTAGTACGTGTGGTTGTGGCTGGCTCATTACCGCTTGGCTGTTTCGAGCTTGGCGCTTGGGCTTGATAGGCAATTAGCTTGAACGGTGACGTGGAGGCTGGCAGAGAAGCTCCATCAATTAAATGTGCGGGTACCTTGTTCGAAGGCCGAGCCGTTGCTGCTGGAATGTCGGGACTCAGCCAACTAGGTCGCGGCATCACCTGCCGACTCGACCAACAGCCCGACATACTGACTAAGGCTAATACGAATGCAGTTCGCAGAGTTGGTTTTCGCAGCTTCACCTCGGGCCTCCTTGGTTAGAGCCAGGGAGCGCGCAACGACGAGGCATCGAAAGCGACGCATCCTGCATCGCCTACCTTCGCTTAGAATTGCACTTCAGTCAGACGGCGACCTACCCAAAGGTGGTTTGCCCGCAAATCGATGGATGACCTTCCCTGGTCAGCCTTTAGTTTCGGCAGACAGAAACCCAAGCAATCGCGGTAATCCAACATAGTTGCCCCCGGGTATCGCCGGGCAACCTTGCAACGGGAAGAACCGGAAAAACCGTTCTTTGCCGGGAAAAAATGCTAGCAATGCTTTCCCATATTGGAGCGAGAGCCTATGTTAGCCGACTTGCCATGTGTCGCCGCTATTGAACAGCTTGTTCAGATCCCCTTTACCGCGTTTGGCGATGGCAGCATCAATTTGACCGCGAACTTCGTCTTCAAACACTGGGATTTCAATATCGCGGAACACACCGATAGGCTCGGGGAACTTTGGATAACGCATTTTTGCCAGCAGATGAACCAACGTCGAATCGGCCTTTTCATCATGGAAGAGCAGGTCATCGTGAGAAACTCCGCTCGTTAAATCGACGACCTCCGGCCGAAGTCCATTCAGCCGAATGCCTTTGTCGCGATTCTTGCCGAAGATCAGTGGCTTGCCATGCTCTAGCTCTAAGGTCGTCTCGTCGCGTGTCGCTTTGTCCTGTGCATAGCTGAATGCACCGTCATTAAACACGTTGCAATTCTGGTAAACTTCGACTACCGAAGTTCCACGGTGCTGTGCCGCTCGATACAAAGTTGCAGCCAAATGTTTGATGTTCGAATCAACGCTTCGCGCAATAAATGACGCCTCAGCCCCCAGTGCTATGGTGAGCGGATTCAAGGGATGGTCGACCGCTCCCATCGGTGTACTCTTGGTAACTTGGCCTTCCGGACTCGTGGGCGAGTATTGCCCCTTGGTCAAGCCATAAATGCGGTTGTTGAATAGAACCAACGTCAAATTGACGTTGCGCCGCAACAAATGAATAAAGTGATTACCACCGATGCTCAGCGAATCGCCGTCCCCGGTGATAACGAAGACCTTCAAATCGGGCCGCGCAACTCGCAAGCCGGTTGCGACAGCCGGCGCGCGGCCGTGGATGCTGTGCACACCATAGGTGTTCATGTAGTAAGGAAAACGAGATGAGCAACCGATGCCCGATATGAACACGATTTGCTCCAGAGGCAAGCCGAGATCGGGGAGCATCTTTTTCATTTGTGCCAAAATGGAATAATCGCCGCAGCCGGGGCACCAACGAATATCTTGGTCACTTGCAAAATCGCCAGCAGTCAGAACAGGGAGAGCTGTGCTCATCGAATTAACTTTGTAGTTTTTAAGTGTTTGAGTAATTGGTTTCTGAAGGGGTCGCACAAGCCGTCTAACCAGCTCGCGATTGGAATTGCTCTTTGGGTGTTTCGGTGGTCAGTTCATTGATCTTTTCGACCAACTCGCCTACCGAGAACGGTTTGCCTTGCACGCGATTGTAGCCAATGGCGTCCACCAAGTACTTCGCGCGAATCAACATTCGCAGCTGGCCAAGATTGAGTTCCGGAATCAATACGGAATCGTAATTCCCTATGATCTGCCCCAGATTGGATGGGAAGGGATTCATGTGACGCAAATGACAATGAGCGACACTTCTGCCAGCGCTCAGCGCTGTCTGTACTGCGGTGTGGCAGGCGCCGTAGGTACCTCCCCAGGAAAGAACCAACAATTCGCCTTCGCTCGGGCCGCTAACCTCCTGCGGAGGAATCACTCGGGCAACATTCGCGACTTTCTGTGCACGAATGTGAATCATCTTTTCATGGTTGGCCGCATCGTAGCTCACATTGCCAGTTCCATCCTGCTTCTCCAAGCCTCCCACGCGATGCATGAGTCCTGGAGTTCCGGGAATTGCCCAAGGTCTGGCCAAGTTGTTATCGCGGGCGTATGGCAAGAATTTTTCGCCATTCTT
This sequence comes from Pirellulaceae bacterium, assembly GCA_041736515.1. Classification (GTDB taxonomy): domain Bacteria; phylum Planctomycetota; class Planctomycetia; order Pirellulales; family Pirellulaceae; genus Aureliella. The sequence goes on along the minus strand of JBGSTP010000245.1, from coordinate 6,887 downwards.
TTCAGTTGGATGGCTAATCTTGATCGGCTCCAGCTTGCTGACATCGGGGATGGCCCATGGTTCAGAGCCGTTCGCGATATAACCGTCCGACAGAATTACGACGGGAATCATGAATTGCGTGGCGATGCGCCAAGCCTCTACGGCCGTGGCAAAACAATCGCCCGGACTGCGAGCAGCCAGCACAGGGACCGGGGCTTCGCCGTTTCGCCCGAACAGCAATTGCAACAAATCCGCTTGTTCTGTTTTCGTTGGCAAGCCAGTACTTGGGCCACCGCGTTGCACATCGATCACTAACAATGGCAGCTCGATCATGACCGCCAAACCCATCGCCTCAGCCTTCAGCGCAATGCCCGGTCCGCTGCTAGTGGTAACCCCCATGGCCCCGCCATAGGCAGCTCCAATGGTCGCGCAGACTGCAGCTATTTCGTCCTCCGCTTGAACCGTGCACACCCCAAAGTTCTTGTATTTGCAGAGTTCGTGCAGGATATCGCTGGCTGGCGTAATGGGATACGAGCCATAAAACATCTCTTTTCCACTCAGGTGCGCGGCAGTCATCAACCCCCAAGCCATGGCTTGGTTGCCCATGATGTTGCGATACGTTCCAGCCGGCAAACTAGCGGCTTCCACTTGGTAGGAAGATCCAAACAGTTCGGTTGTTTCGCCGAATGCCCAGCCAGCTCGCAGGGCGCGCACGTTGGCTTCTTCCACTTCGGGCGTTTTGGAAAACTTGGCATGAATGAAGCGCAACGTGGCATCCATGTCCCGACCATACAACCAGTAAACCATCCCCATCGCGAAGAAGTTTCGGCAGCGGTCAGTCTCTTTTACGCCCAGTCCCAACGACTCGACTGCTTTTCGCGTGAGCTTGGTCATCGGCACTTTGGCCAATCTGTATTTCTCGACCCAGGGCTCTTCCAGCGGATTTGTTGCTAGCGCAGCCAGCTTAAGATCTTTGTCTTCAAAACTATCTTCGTTGACAATCAATAAACCACCATGACGCAAATCGTTGATGTTCGTCACCAACGCCGCAGGATTCATCGCGATCAAAGCGTCCAGAGTATCTCCTGGCGTGTGGACCTCGTGAGCCGCAAACTGCACTTGAAAACCACTGACTCCCGCTCGCGTCCCACGCGGCGCGCGAATCTCTGCCGGAAAATCTGGAAAAGTCGCGACATCGTTACCTGCCAACGCGGAGGTGTTCGTCAACTGCGTTCCCAGCAGTTGCATGCCATCCCCCGAATCGCCAGCTAACCGAACAGTGATTCCGCTTACTACCTGGACCTGCTTGGCGGTGTCCGCCTGCGGAGTTTCAGTCGACATTCAAAGAGTGCCTGTAATTTGACAGAAGAAGGTTGGAATTGGGGTGGTTGCCGAATGGCGGTATGCAGCGTCCACGTCGATTGCATGGGTTGTATCGAATATTCAGCCACTTCGGGAATACTCAATTTTACAAATGAGGCCGTCTTTGGGTATGGCTTTTACCCCAAATTACCTGTGTTTCTGGACGAGCGTTGCCGCTGATCCGCCGTCAGCGTCATTGTTTGCTCCGCAATCGTAGCGGAGCAAAAGACATGCTAATCCTATTTCGTCGCAGAATCCCCGTCTACAAGATTCCTTACTTAGGCGTCATCCAGTAATTCTACAGCCTGGAATTTCTCTCCTTCCAGCATCGACAGACTCGCCCCGCCGCCGGTGCTGACATGCGTCACTTGATCCGCAAATCCCAACTGTTCAACGGCAGCAGCCGAGTCGCCGCCGCCAATAATGCTGGTTGCGTCGCTATCCGCGATGGCCTGGGCCACTACTTTCGTTCCAGAATCGAAGGGGGGCATTTCGAAAACGCCCATCGGTCCATTCCAAACGACGGTCTTGGCATTTTTAAGCAGCTCCGCATACTTTTGGGCAGTCTCCGGTCCGATGTCCAAACCTTCCCAACCATCGGGAATCTCCCCAGCCTTAACGACTTGCTTGTTGCAAGCTGCCGAAAAATCGTCGCCACAATGCGTATCCACGGGCAAAACCAATTTGTCGCCTCCCTTGGCAATCAACTCGCGCGCCAACTCCAGCTTGTCTTGCTCAACGCGGCTATTGCCCGTCTTGCCGCCCTTCGCCAACGAAAAGGTGTAGGCCATGGCGCCACCAATCAAAACGTAATCGCAAATGCCAAGCAAGTTGTTAATAACATTAATCTTGTCGCTGACCTTCGCACCACCCAAAATAGCTACAAACGGTCGCTCTGGTGTGGAGATGGTGTCACTCAGATACTGGATTTCCTTGGCAACTAGAAAACCGGATACCTTGGGCTTTCCACCCATGGCTGCTGGTACCGCGACCATGGAGGCATCTGTTCGGTGGCATGTTCCAAAGGCATCGTTGCAGTAGATATCTGCCCAGCCGGCCAGCGTGCTGGCGAAGCTGGGATCGCCCGACTGTTCGCCGGCGTTGAAGCGTACATTCTCCAGGACTAACACCTGGCCATCTTGCAAGGCAGCGATCTTTGTTTTGGCATCCGGGCCCACGGTATCGGCGGCGAAGCCTACCGACTGGTTTAACAACTCGCCCAGTCGCTTGGCTGTCACCTCGAGCGAGTATTTTGGTTCCGGGCCATTTCCTTTGGGGCGCCCCAGGTGGCTCATTAACACCAACCTGCCACCTCGGCTGATGACTGATTCGATTGACGGCAGGGCCATACGAATTCGGCGATCATCGGTGATCTGCCCAGCGTCGTCCTGCGGGACGTTGAAGTCGACCCGCATCAAAACGACTTTTCCCTTGGGATCAACGTCGGCAATCGTTTTCTTGGCCATGCTCTAAATCTCTTCACAGTTATTGGTTATGGATAAGTCGCAAATTCATTCTTGAATCGGCAAATTATCGGTTCCTCAACCAGTCTGTCGAGTAGCCTGCTGGGTAGCGGCTTCCATGATTTTTTGTTCCGTAGCTTCAGCCCTTGAGAACTCGCCCGTCAACACTCCTTCGCTCAGCACGAGAATGCGGTCGCTGACAGTTAGCAATTCGGGCAATTCAGAGGAAGTCACAATGATGGACATACCACTAGCCGCTAGTTGTTCCATCAAGCGATAGAGCTCTGCTTTGGCCCCCACGTCCACGCCGCGGGTTGGATCGTCCAACAACAATACTTGCGGTTCAATCAGCATGCAGCGTGCCAAGATGCATTTCTGTTGGTTTCCGCCACTGAGGCTATTGATCGAGGCCTCGGTGCCATCTGTCTTGACGCAAAGCTGCTGGATTTGTTGTTCGGTTGCTTTACGTTCCTTGGCCCGACGAATCATTCCTAGCTGTGCCAACGACTCAATTCCGCAGAGGCTGATATTCTCGCGTACATTCATATGGGAAAAGAGACCCAATCGTTTGCGATCTTCGGTGACCATGGCAATCCCTGCCTTCATCGCGTCAGCCGGATGTCGAAATTGCTGTGGTTTTCCACGCAGCAGTATTTCGCCACTAGGTGCTAGAGCACTTGCACCGAACAAACACTCCAATAATTCTGTGCGTCCTGCTCCCATCAAGCCCGCGATGCCAAGAATTTCTCCACGCTGCAAATCAAAACTGACCTGGTTAAGCCGCCAGGCTTTCGAATGCCCCGGCCATACCAACGACAATCGCTTGACTTGAAGAACAACAGGCTGTTCCGGAGAACGAGCTCGCGGACGCGACACCTCGAGCTCGCGTCCCACCATGAGGTGGGCTATTTCTCGTGGTGTCGTCGATGCCCTATCGACCGTCTTGACGAATTCACCGTCGCGCAAAACCGTAATGCGGTCGGCCAGACGAAATACTTCATCCATCTTGTGCGAGATATAGAGAATAGTGACTCCGCGCCGCCGCAAACGTTCGATAACTCCGTACAAACGCGCAACCTCCGCCTCCGTCAGCGCGCTCGTGGGCTCGTCCATAATCAGAATAGATGAGTTCAGCGACAATGCCTTGGCAATTTCAATCAACTGCTGGTCACCGACACGAAGCGAACTGACCATCGCGGAGGGCGATAGTGAGGACTCAAGTTGCTGCAGCAGGTCGCCAGCCTGCCGATCCATTTCCCGCTGATTAAGCAATCCCAGCGGCCCCCTAGCTTCGCGTCCCAAGAAGATATTAGCCGCGACCGACAACTGCTCTACCAGGTTCAACTCCTGATGAATAATACTAATACCCACGCGTTCGGCATCGCGGGTGCCGGTAAATCGCTGCAACTGGCCGGCTACCCAAAGTTCTCCCTCATAGTCGTCGATCACGCCCGACAGGATTTTCATCAGCGTACTCTTGCCAGCACCATTCTCTCCCATGACCGCATGCAATTCACCGGGCAATACATCGAAGCTGACACCGCATAGCGCCTGCACAGCGTTGAATCGCTTGCCAACATTACGAATGGAAATTACCGCTTCCATATCATCACTTCCCGCGCTTGCTTTCGAAAAGCCCTCGAACAATCAAACACGCCGCCACGACCACTCCGAATGCAACAGCATAGCTGGGTGAATACCACGGCTTTTCGCGGAAGAAGAGTACGAACGAAATTCCTGAAATCAAACTGAGCACTGGCACTGCCGCCCAACCAATTCGAGTTGCGAAGAAGGCGCGTTGCGTCGAAGCAGTTCCCCGCTGACTAAAGGTTACCGCCAACACCACTACAATTCCAACAATCATGCCTTCGTACACATCGGCACCCGTACCCACGATTTTATTGACCGCATCGATGACGGTTCGCAGAAACAAGCACCCCAGAATTGTGCCTGGAATCGTGCCAATGCCGCCTGTCAGCGCGCAACCACCAATGACGGATGCAGCAATCGCGTTCAATTCGTAGCCTCGAGCTAGTATGTCGGGCTTGGCCGAGCCCTGGTCAGCAAAGTAAACGATGCCGACCATGGACGCAGAGACCGCTCCGATTACATAGGCCAACCATTTCAGACGATCGGTGCGGATCCCGCTCAGTTTTGCCGCCGCCTCGTTGCCCCCCATCGCGTGCAGATGCCGACCAATCACCGTGCGACTCATCAAAAACCAAATGCCTACAGCAAACACCAGAAATACCAACGAAACACTGGTTACATCCTTCAACGCATCGCGTAATTCCAAATCCGGAAAGTCGATCTGCGAGCGATTACCCGTAACAGCCAATATCAGGCCTCGACCAAAGCTGCGCAGCCCAACCATCGTAGCCAAAGTAGCGATAAAGGGTGGCAATCCCGCCGCGGTTATTAGCCAAGCATTCAAGGTGCCTACCATCGCCCCAACCAACAGCGTCCCCGCCGCGGCAATGCAAACTACCCCGGTTTGAATTTCACCAGCGCGAAAACCCTCCGGATCGATCAACAACAACAAGCTACTAAAAACTGTTGCACTGAGTGCAATCACCGAACCGCTCGACAGGTCGATACCGCCAGAAATGATAATGACGGCGCTGCCCAGTGCAAAAAAACCGAGAAACACAGTATTGCGAACGATTAACTCGGCTGTACTGCCCGGGTTGTTGAGATAGGTTCGTCCAGGATCAAGCAGAATTGTGGCAGCGACAACGATCAACCAAGCGAGAATCAACTTGATTTCAACTGTAGCAAGCAGGCGATTGACAATTCCAGACTCGTTTGCTGACACGCTAAGTTCATTCTACAAAAGGGTGCTAGGAACTCGTCAGCCCATATTGATCGAGCCATTTCTTAAAGTCCGAAATTCGCAGAAACTCGACACCTGCACCATATTCTTTGAACATCTCGGCAGTGAGCGGTGTTGCCGCATCGGGTACCACCACCTTCAATCCGGTATCCATCAAATCGCCACCGGGTTTTCCCATGTTGGGAAACATCTTGCTTACCGTTTCCTGATCTCCATTGAGCTTGGCAAACGCATATCGCACGGACTCATAGCCCATGCCGAACGGATTCTGCACGACCATCGCATCGATCAACCCCTGCTGCATTTGTTGAATCGCTAATTGCTCCGCATCAAATGTCACTACCGTAAAACGCTCACGCAATCCCTTTTCTTTCACAACATCGACAATGGCTGGCGCGTTATAGGACCAGATACCGACCAAGGTGTTGAGTTCTGGAAATTTATCGATGACGTCGCGCACATTGTCGCGTGCCCGCGCCCGATCTGCGTCGTCCAGACGTCGATCCTTCTGCACAAATTTGTCGCCTACGGCGGAAGTGAATCCATCCATGCGTTCGATGGCATTTTGCTGGCTGTCGACGCCAACAAACTGTACGTATTGGCCCCCATCGGCTCGAATATTTTTGGCTGCCGTCCCAAGAACCTGCCCGCCCTGAACGTTATTCGTTCCGACATAGAACTCGCGGATGGAAGAAAACTTTGGATCCAAATCGCTATCGAAGCAGCCGATAATGACGCCTTTGTCCTTCAATTTCTTCAACTCATCTGCGATAGCAGGATTGGTAGCAGAAATTGGGGAAATTATGACGGCAGCGATATCGGCCTGCGTCCCATATTGTCGCAACTTTTCAATCTGCCCTTGCTCCGTTCCATCGTTCGAATCCATACCCGCCGTAAACCCAGCCTCGGCGAGTTTAAGGTCAAGGACCGCTTTTGCAATTCCGGCGCGAGCTGCATCCCAAAACGGCGAGTCCGTATTATTGAGCAGAACGATACGCTTTGCTCCGGCAACCGCGCCCGCTTCACCACCGGAGGAAGCGTTTTTGGAGTCGGCAGAATTGCAACCCGCGACCACGGCGACCAGCGGGAGCATTAGCAGTGCTATCAATCGAACCAATAACATCGGGGGAGACCTTTTGTTGCAGAGGAGGAAGTGGCTGCGAGATGCGGACGATTTTAGATCGTGGGCCTGCTAGCTTCAAGCTAGCAGGCCCATTCGCATCTTTACTTAGCGAAAAGAATTGCCGTCA
>JBGSTP010000228.1:0-9873 GCA_041736515.1 Pirellulaceae bacterium | reverse complement strand
ACCGACGAGCGAAAGATTGGTTTGTCTCGAAAACGAGTCGATTGGGCTGAAGAGCAAGAAGAAGCTGCGGCTCGTGAAGAAGCGCGACAACAGCAAATTGTTGACTCTAAGCCAACAGTCGAGTTGAAAGGTGGTTTGGGTTCAGAAGGTCCGCTGATAGCGCCGCCAACGGCTGAGGCGCCAGGCAAGGCAGATGGCTCAGCCGAAGGCTAAGCCGAACCTAACACCTGGCACGTGCGAAACGCGAAACCGCTTTTGGAAACAGAAGCGGTTTTTTTTACTAAACGTGTAGCCATTTTGCGGAACAAAAAAACACATTTTTGGGAACTCTTCAGGCTAATTGTCGGCTGTAGTTCCCAGGCTCTCGCCGCGTAACAGAGGCAGTCCCTCTGTTGCTCGGAGATACAAGGCAAGCAATCTCGCCATAACCTAGATTGCGGACTGGAGGCGTCCTCCGCCCAGAGCCTGTTTTTTTCTTGAGCCGAGCGAGCCGAGAACGAGATCGGAGTTCACCAATATCGCTCCACCACAATCTGTCCAGGTTCCTTCGATTTATGTCTTTTGATCCCGCGTTCCCCCAATAGCTCTTCGGTTTCGTTCAGCATATCTGGGTTGCCGCACATCATTACGCAACAGTCGGGGGTTAGTAGTTGATTGGCGGCGGCCTCCAACGTTCCATTAGAGATGCAGGTAGTGATGCGTCCCGACAAGGCACCAGGAGCCTGCTCGCGCGAAACGACGGGAACGTAGTCAAACCTTGCGCCAAACTTGGCTTTATGCTCCACCAGTTCATCCTGGTAAGCGAGATCGATGGCATGGCGCACACCATGCACAACTACGATTTTTTTGTATCGCTGCCAAGCTTCGTCGGTCCGCAAGATGGCTATGTAGGGAGCCAAGCCGGTACCAGTGCCGACTAACCACAGGACACTGGCATCAGGACAGTGAGAGAGTGTGAAACTACCGGCCGCACGCTCGCTGATCTCGATCGCATCGCCAACTTGCATTTTCCAAAGGTGCGGTGTGAGCTTACCGTCTTCAACCAACACGATAAAGAATTCAAGCACTTCACCGTACGGGGAAGCTACGCTATAGGGACGATGGACATAGCCATCTTCTAGTTCCAGTCTCAGCTGCAGAAACTGGCCCGGTTCGAACCCAGTGACTTCGTCTGCTTTGATTCCAAGTGTAAACAGTCCTTCGGCCCAAATTTTCTTTGTTGCAATTACGCCCGGCGTCCACTTCATTCAAGCTACCCCTTGCAAGCCAAATCGAGATCCAACTCAGTGTCTGTTGCCCCAAAACATGTTGGCGACAACATAGCATTTAGCAAATGCCAGTGTCTACAAATCCGATCCATAAATTCGGGATTTAAGTGAAAGATTCCGCCGGAAGCGACGATAGCTTATTTTCGCAGTTTGTCCCCGTGTTCGACACAAACCGCTCGACCAGCAAGCGAATTCTTCATACTTCGCCAGATGTCGTAGACAAAGAACGATCCAGCTTTCCCGCTCGAAAGAACTTCGAACATCTGCGAGTCTCTAGCAATTGAGGCCGTGGCCAATTGTTGCTGGGCATCGCGAAGTCGACTGGTTAAGACCTCAGCCCACTGGTGCTTTGAATTCGTACGCATTGCTTCGGTGCAAACTGGCTTGCCAAACCAAACTAGCAGTTCCGGTTTTCGCTCTTCCCAAAACGTATACTCCACGGCTCCGGAAACGAACCATACTCGCTGTTGGTTCTGTCTGGACATTTTGGCAGCGAGATGTGACAGTCCAGGCATCAGCTCCGCCTGTTGGTCGCGCACGTCTGCAAAGCGTCCCTCGGGCGTCAGCCAAAGCGAGGCACTGCGTTGAGATAGCACTTTTTCTGCGATCCGCAAAAACTCGGCGGCACCCCGCAAACTATTTTGCTCGACACCGAAGAATCCCATGCGCGCAAACATTCGATATTTCTGCAAAGCAATGGCGTCGATAGGAGCAAACATTGCGTGGTCGGCGAAAACCTGCTCTGCCAAGTAAATCGCCGCTAGAGGGTCCCACCATGACGCATGGTTGGCATAAACAACCAAGGAATCTCCCTGATCGATGGTGGCGTGCCGTAGATTGACACGATTCACGGCGACAGAGTGAAAGTGTTGCTTCAGATAGCGTCGCACAAACCAACGGAAGCCGCCCAGCATAGGTCGATTAATCGTCGGCAAGTCGGTCGGAGGTTTCATACGCGTTGGGTGAATTGCTTACACAATCCGCTTGCGATCCATAAAAACGGCAGCCACGATCAACATCACGCCCGCCGCAAAACTAAGCGAGCTCATGGCTGAAATTACCATGAACCAATTTGCAATTTGTGCCATCCCTGAGTTCTGCATTAGAAAGGCCCGCAGAATACCCGCCATTATCGACTCGCCAATAATCATCACTGAACCGAGCATGGTCAGCATTGCCGGCTGCCTAGCTTTGTTCCAGTTAGCAATGGAGAGCCATATGGCAATCATCAGGACCAAATATAGCGGAACGTTAAAAGCGATTTGCTGCAGCGCGAAAACTATCATACTCGTTGAGTTCATACTTACTCCTCGAAGTTAATCATTTATATGACTTAGCACAGCCTCTGCAGTTGCAATCGTCTCGTCGATCAGCTCAATGGTGTGTGTGGTGGAGAAGAACAACGCCTCAAATTGACTACAGGGCATATAGACACCACGCTCGATGAGTCCCCAAAAATAGCGGCCAAACAACTGGCGATTGCACGTGTTCGCTTGATTCCATCCGTAGACCGGCTGATCACAAAAGAAGAGCGTCATCATACTTCCAACGCGTTGCACTTGATGAGCAATGCCGACCCGCGTTGCAGCATTGCTTAGTCCATTTGCCAAACGCTCGCCCAATTTCTCGAGAGCCTGGTAGGGCGCATTGTCTCGCAACAATCGAATCGTGGCGGCTCCAGCCGCAGTTGCAAGAGGATTTCCGCTTAACGTGCCCGCTTGATAGACCTTTCCCGCAGGCATGATCTGATCCATCAAATCGGTACGGCCACCATAAGCTCCCATCGGTAAACCTCCGCCCACAATTTTTCCAAGGGTCGTCAAATCGGGTGTAATCCCGAACCGCTCTTGAGCGCCCCCTAAACCGACTCGGAAACCGGTCATGACTTCGTCAAAAATCAAAACCGTACCGCATTTTGAGCATAGCTCGCGTGCCGCTTCTAAGAAGCCGGGTTTCGGCGGAACACACCCCATATTGCCGACAACGGGTTCCAGGATGACGCAAGCTAGCTCGCGCCCATACGATTCAAAAGCGGCGTTCAGCGCCAGTGTATCGTTGTATTCGAGCACGATGGTATCGCGACTCGTACCCACGGTAACTCCGGGTGAATCTGGTACACCCAGTGTGGCAGCAGCGCTGCCCGCAGAGACAAGTAGGCTGTCGACATGACCGTGGTAGTTGCCTGCAAACTTGATAATCTTCTCGCGACCCGTCGCTCCTCGAGCCAGTCGAATTGCGCTCATCGTGGCTTCGGTGCCACTGCTCACCAACCGCAACTTCTCGACGCTCGGTACGCACTGGATAATCAATTCGGCCAGATCGGACTCCGCTTCCGTAGGGGCGCCGTAGCTCGTGCCACGTTGAGCCGCCAGCGTAATCGCCTCAATCACCTCTGGAGCTGCGTGCCCTAATATCATCGGTCCCCACGAGCCGATATAGTCAATCAGGCGATTACCGTCGATATCGTACAGGTACGGACCAGCGGCGTGGTCCACAAAGAGCGGTTTACCACCCACGGATCCAAACGCACGCGCTGGGCTGTTGACTCCGCCCGGCATCAAGCGGCTCGCGCGCTCGAATGCCGCGATCGATCGCTGTTGATTGAACTTCACTTCTGAACTGGAATTGGACAAGGACTGGACTCCTACTCAGCAAGCTGCGGAAGCATGAATGGAACTCCTAAATCATCGCCATTTGCTTGAAAACCGCTACCGTCCACATCCACAAATATCGGATTTGTCACAGCTACTGGTGGCAGCTCACCTCTATCAGCGCCCATCACTGGACCTAACTTCAGTCCTTCGCCGATAGTTGCGACAATCAAATGGGTGTCTTGGGAGAACTTAGGCAACTCGGTTTCAAACTCAAAACGCACGTTTCCCTCACGAAACAACCTTGGATGCGACTGTCGTGTAAAGTTGAGAGTATCGACAGGACGGCCATTCGCAAAAACTTGCACTCGATTGACATCGAACCAGTTGGGGCATTGCACTCGCATCCAAATTTTCGCGTCCGCATTTCCCAGAGGCACGTCTTCGCCGACGCCGTACACTTTAGCTGCGCCGTCGCCAACAACGCGCAACTGTGTTTGTAGAAATGGCCCAGTGGTCATTACCAAATGACCGTGTTCGGACGCATGGATTATCTCGTCCAGCGAAATCTTTGCCGGATCGTCAGTCGAACTCGCAAGGTAGTTTCTCAACCAACCCGAACCATGAAAGTTGTAGTGAGCGTCCGTGTTTACCACTCCCGTAATGCGATAGCCCAGATTGAGCAGTTGCAACCAGAAAAAAATTGGATTCTGGTTTTTGTCTTTGGCTGCGATATTCGCAGCGGGTGGATTGAAAATGCCTTCTGGCGGATGTACTTCAATGACGTCCATCCACCCCAGCATTCCACGGAAGCCTCCATCGGGTTTGCCGTCCAGGTCGACATCTCCCAGTATTTGTGGAATGTTGGGATGGTTTGTCTGCACGACCTTTGGGCTAGAATTGTCCCACAGAGCTAGCCGCTCAATCTGTTTTACAGGATCTGCCTCCGTCTGCGGGCCACCGCCGTCTTGTTCGTGCTGGTGCCGATGCATCGGAAACGCATTTTGATGATTGATTGGCAAAGGCGATCCAGTTAGCTCCATTCCGGTGCAGGTGGCCATAGCTGTCGTGGCACGTAGAGCATGCAGGTCGTCTTCATACGTATCGATTCGGTTGTGTTCGGTACAGGGAGCGAACTCGATATGCTCCGCCAATAGATTCAGCACTCGCCCCCGCTGGTCGGAGACATTGTCGCCCGAAGGCGACGAGTGGCTGTGAAAGTCGGAACTTATCCAACCGGATGTGTCCACCGTTCGCGGCAACTTGCTGTTGATCGGCACTAACTGTCCGGGGGCAACGTTAATCTCCAGCGTCTCCGCGTCATATTCCGTACCATGACTGACAATGACTCTGTACTTTCCGGGCAGGATTGGCTGTTCGAATTTGCCCAGCGCGCAGTAAACGGTATTCTTGACAGCTTCTGCGGCAGAGTCCGGTCCAAAATCCGGATCCACGGTTCCATCGATTCCAATGAATTGCACTTTAGCCGCGATAGCCATCCCTGCGCCATCAACGACCGTTGTCCGCACACGACTGGCAGCGGGCAAGCTCAGGGTGTCTGCATGGATTTTTCCACTCTCTATCGTAAACTCGTACTCTCGAGGTTGGCGACCAATCGAATTGACCACTCCTTTATAGGAACCCGGGAGCAAGGAGCATCGTATCTCGCCCTTAGATGTCGATACTAATGTTCCCAACGATTGCCGGGCCTGATGGCCGCCTGCCGGCAATGGGAACAAGTCTACCGATGCATGAGCCACGGCTCCCTGCGGCGATTCCAGCGTTAACTCCATTGCAACGGTCTGCGTTTGGTTCAACATTGCGTCAGCCCAACTTCGTACCCCAGGTAGTCCTTGGGAGCAGGCTAATTCTCCATTCCAACTAAAGCTCTCCCCAGGTCGGACTTGCGTCTCTGAGTGTTTGGTCGATTTAAGTAATAGGTTTCTACCGCTACCCTCTCGGCGGATAGTATCTTCGTCAAGCATCCAGCCGTAACTCTGTCCAAAGTAGCGATCCTCTGCGTAGAAAATCTTGCGATCGCTCTCGACATCCATCTCGAACAACGAACCGTCGCAGCGCAATGAATCTTCTACAGTCAGACCAACCGAATTCTGCGTATCGTTCGACAGCCGAACGCGATACTCTAGCCAGCTCTGGTCGTCGCTAAGCGTGTAGGTAACCACCGCGGTCGTGCCGTTGGCTGCAACAGCGGTTCCAGCAAATGAAATTGAAATCGCTTTTCCGCTGAGCATTTCTGGCTGACTCTGCTCGCTGACTATCTTGTCGACTTCGCAGGTCATGCCATCCGCTTGCTCGAAGAGGTAACGTCCTGCCGCCGGATAAAAGCAACTCAACTGATCGCTACCATGGTAACGAGTCGTGAAGTCAATCAGCATGCCTGCCACGCCGCGCACGGTCATATTCGCTTTTCGGTTCGCAATCGGTTGCGCAATTACGGCCACGACCTTATCGTTTCTCAAGACGTAATCGCCAACAATCGCATCGACTTCCTTTCCGGCGGGTACGATCTTGCTGTAGTTTGCTGCTGTGATTCGAATCAGTTCGGTTGCTGAGGTTGGCCTACACCAACCTCCCAGAACTACGGCCACAACAATTGCAGCGCAATAGAAACTATGCATGGTAATTCTCCGTGTCAACATATTATCCGATGCTATTTGCAACCCTTTGAAGAACCGATTCAAGCAGACACTTTAACAAAAGACACGAGCTGTTGCTTCCCCTATCGCAGCCAAGACAATGCGCCATGTTGGTCACCTTCGACGTAGCCTAGACATCCTGTCTGGATTCTGAGTTTTGGATTCTGAGTTTTGGATTCTGGGCTCTGAGTTCTGGGCTCTACTGCGTTCGACCTGCCTGGGGTCTACTTGCCTAGTACTTGGTTCAATTTTTGCCTCAACCGCACCGCACCCGGAGTTGCGAAGAAGAGGTGTACGGATCAGCGGAGGTGCTAAAATGGTGTGGGCGGCTTGTGGCTACAGTGTTGTGGCTGGAGGCCCCAGGCTGCAATCCAGTCCGCTCGATTTCTGCGGGCTGACGAACAACCTCGACGACAGCGAATCTTCTGCTCCCGCCGTGGACGGCTCAAATGATGTTACCATAGGTGCTGTGGCTAAAGTCCATCCAGGGACTGCCCTCAGGTTATTTCTCAAAGTATTGATTCGTGACACACTCCTGACAACTTTGTTTCTATGCCAAACATCGATCTTTTGGACGCAAAAACTCTTTCATTGCCATTGCGAGAATTAATTGAGTCAGCTCCCTTGCCGGGGTTGCGGGGGAGACCGATCTCTAACACGACGGCTGCGAAAGTGAGTGAACTGGTTAGCAGTCATCAGCTGTCTGGTAATTTACAAGAGGCTGCGCTCTGGTTACTGGCTGGGGACTTAGAAAGGTCCCATAAAATTAGCCAGAGCTTTGAGAATGCGGACGGTTCCTATTGGCACGGGATCATGCACCGCCGCGAGGGCGACTTTTGGAATTCCAAATATTGGTTTCGGCGGGTAGGTAAACATCCAGGATTGTCACAGCTGGCAGAGCAAATTAGTAACTGTCAGGAAACTCGCCAATGGGCTGCAAGGTACTTTCCGGGGCTATTGTCTGCCGACACTGTGGCAGACACGCTCGTTGACGGCTGCGAGGCGGCAGTGTCCGGAAAATCCGAATTGACGGAACAATTCGAATTAATCTGCTGGTGGGAATGGCAGTTACTATTCCGTCACATGCTTGGATAGCGATTTCTTGACGTGCATTTGGGCTAATGACTGCCTGGGCAACGAATTACGACTCTCTCTGGGCACACTCTCCAACACAGCATACTATCCAGCGGCTGGAAACTGGCAGTCTCTTCCCCTAGAATGAGAGAATTCTGCACGTGCCTTATGATTCTTCTAGCTGGCCTGAGTTATGAAAACCGCCGAACAACTGGCGTTATTGCCGGACGACGGATTCCGTTACGAGTTGATCGAGGGGGAGTTAACGGTGATGTCGCCAGCAGGTGGTAGGCACGGACGGGTGGCCGTTCGCGTTAACAAATTGCTTGCAATCCACGTCGATGATAACGAATTGGGGGCTACTTTTGCTGCCGAAACTGGTTTTAAAATCGGGGTGAATCCCGACACGGTTCGTGCGCCAGACGGAGCGTTCGTTTGTCAAAAAAAGATGGACTCATTGGAAGACGATACCGGCTATTTGCCGTTTGCACCCGACTTGGCAGTAGAAGTTATCTCTCCTAACGATTCCTTTGCTGCTGTTGAAAGCAAAGCCTTTGCTTGGCTGGATGCTGGAACAATCGTGACACTATTACTGGAACCGGATTCGAGAACGGTCCATGTTTATCGCTCGCGCTCAAACATTGCGATTTTTCGAACGGGAGAAATGGTCGACGTGTCGGATGTCGTAGAAGATTGGCGTTTTAGCGTAGACGATGTTTTCCCTTCGAGTTAGGTATCAACTGAGAGCACCCTATAAACTATCCAAGCCTATTGTCTGCGAGGCGGCAGTGTCCGGAAAATCCGAATTGACGGAACAATTAGAATTAATCTGCTGGTGGGAATGGCAGTTACCATTCCGTCACATGCTTGGATAACTAGTGACTGTGTCATCGTGACACGTTCGACTATCATGGTGCAATCGTCAACATTTCAGTCGATGTAGTCACCAAAACACTTCTTTGCAGTTTAGATCAATGAGTCTTGCCAAAGTATTCGCCGCGAACCGAACCGTACTTTCCTTCGAACTCTTTCCACCCAAAACCGACACAGGTGTGACTGATTTGATGAATACCGTCGCCGAACTCAACGCGCTCGGCCCAGACTTCTTTACCTGCACCTATGGTGCTGGCGGCTCGACTCGCGATAGAACTTTGACGATCACGGCAGATGTTCGGCAGAAATACGGAGTTCCGGTGGCATCCCATTTGACTTGCGTTGGCTCAACGAAGGACCAACTGCGAGGCTATTTGCAAACGGCTCGAGAGCGCGGCGTGGACTACATTGTTGCTCTTCGCGGTGATCCGCCTCAGGGAGAAACTGCATTTACGGCGGTGGAAGGCGGACTTCGCTATGCAAACGAGCTAGTTGAGTTGATTCGGGCCGAGTTCCCTGAGTTTGGTATCCTGGTGGCAGGTTACCCGGAAGTGCATCAGGAGGCTCCGAATGCGGACCTAGATTTGAAGAATCTGGTTCGCAAAGTGGATGCAGGCGCGGATGCAATTGTGACCCAATTGTTCTACGACAACGACGACTTTTTTCGCTTCCGCGACAAATGCCATGCGGTGGGAATCAAGATTCCTATCGTGCCCGGCCTGTTGCCTGTATTGAATCTCAAACAAGTTCAGCGGATAACTTCGCTTTGTAAAGCTAAACTGCCGTCGGAGTTTGTAGAGAGACTTGAGGCGAAGGACGACGCCGATTGGCAGTTCAAAGTCGGAGTGGAACATGCAACGATGCAGTCGCAGGAACTGTTGGATGCTGGGGTTCCGGGAATACACTACTATGTACTCAACAAATCCACTGCGACGAATCAAATTCTAAGTAATTTATCTGGATTGAAACGATAGATATGCACGCGCAACTCAATGCAAAGTTTGCGATCGAAAGTTGTCTCAGCTTTGTAGAGGGAGCGGGAGGCCTGGTGTACGGTCAGGTTGACTCGTCGCTGTGTCGAGCCAAGTTCTTCCTGCATGGAGCGCACGTTGCAGAATTTCAGCCAGTTGGCGGTAAACCGCTACTGTTCATGAGTGAAAAATCGCTGATGAAAGCCGACGCACCAATTCGAGGTGGCGTTCCGATATGCTTCCCTTGGTTCGGCCCCAATCCGCACGATGCCTCAGCTCCTGCCCACGGATATGCGCGCATCAACCGCTGGGATCTGCTATCGACATCGCTACAGTTTGATGGAGCCGTAGAGGCAGTGCTGGGGCTTTCGATCGACTACTGGAAGCTGGAGTACACCGTGACGTTTGCCAAGTCGTTAGCAATGTCGCTGAAGATTAC